>NZ_BOSG01000005.1:300000-426413 GCF_018403225.1 Paenibacillus sp. J23TS9
TATTGGACTCTGATATTATCCCGTCCTTGTTATGAATAACATGTTCTGTCTTATCTTTCATTGCTTGTTGCCTTCCAAGCTTTTGGGCATCAGCTTTTGTTTCACCATGACTCATAACTTTTCCATCTTGTTGGTTGTCCCAACCACCTTCAGGATTTGGAACAGTATGAACAGATGGCTTCTTGTTATTAGGCATAGTCGCACCTCCTTATATTGTCGACATTTTTTAGTATTGTTGAAGCCCCTATGTATCTATAAACAGAAGGAGTGGAAGTGAATGCGAATAGGAGGATTGAGCGGCTAGCAATTATACCAAATCACAAATTTGCCGTGGTAAGAAAAAAGGCGGTTTGATTTAAGATAAAGGAATTCGAGCATAGCTAATGGAATAATCTTCTTGATAAGAATGGACGAAAGAGAGAGGGAGGCGTTAATCGTTCATGAAGCAGAGGATAACCATTGATGATCTGAATGAACTGTCTACCGAGCAAAAAGAGAGGTTGCGTAAATGGTGGATGGTGAGGGATCCCGGATTATCTGATCTCTACGTGGTTAAGGTAAAGTATGATGATGTCACTCGCTATGAGGGACCTTTCGTAAATTCCGGTCACAGAGACTTTAATGAGGATTATCATAAAGGCGAAGCGCTGCCGCTTCTTTCCATCGGACAAATGATTGAGATGGTTCAGGAAAACCTGGAGAGTGGCTTACTGATTGAATATAATAATGATAAGGTGAGTCATTATTTTCATTGGAAACTCTCAAAGCGTATTTTACCGGACAGCCTACCAAGTAATGACATAACTAATCTTGAGTTATGTGATCTACTCTGGCTTGCGACAAAGACCGTATTAGCCTTCGCATAAATTCCAAATTTCAAGGTCACTCATTCGAGTGGCTTTTGTTTTGAGGAGAGAGTGAAGATCGGGAAGCTGAGCCGATGAGTAATCAAGATGAATTAAAGGCAAACCATACGATCAAATATATCAACCCATAGACACCTATTAATCCAAATACACAAATAGACACGATCAAGAGCACAAGTTTTTTACCACTCATGGATGTACCTCCAAATAGAATATAGCACGTAATTTGGGTGTTTAACCAAAGCACCATCATTAGTTATGAAGGGATATAACCTAAAACCTTGGAACGGCAATGACGCAGTAGATACATAATGCGCTACAAATGCTATTCGTTTTTCTTCTGTATCTGCTTCTCAATATAAATCCAAACATAGTATGTAATCCAAAATGCAAACGTGGCTAAAAATGCAAAATACCTTTTATCGTTTGGAAGAGTGAAAACCAAGATGATCGTTAGAATGAGGAACGGCGGTAAAAGGGTTAAGTATTTCTTTTTTTGCAATAGGACGATCTCCTTATTAATAAATAATTTGTTTTAAATACATTATCACTTTTAACAAATTTTCAGGGTGCTTCCTCTGAGCTTTAGCAACAACAGATATTTGAAATGAGAATTAACTTTAATAATTGTTGTGTTAATATTCATGATAAGGTGCGAGTAGAGCTCGCCTAAAGGAGTTGAAATATACGATGAAACAAAACAAATATGATGATGAAAATTTCTTTTCTGCTTATGAAAAAATGCCAAGGTCAGTCCAAGGACTCGAGGCTGCAGGAGAATGGTACGTACTAAAAACATTAATTCCAAATCTGCAGAATAAGAATGTACTCGATTTGGGCTGCGGTTTCGGTTGGCATTGCCGGTATGCTCGTGAGCAACAGGCTAGTTCGGTGATTGGCGTGGATATTTCCGAAAAAATGCTTCAAAAGGCTCGGGAAATGACAAATGATCCTTTGATTTCGTATATAAAAATGCCAATTGAAGAGATCCACTTTTCTAACGCTCCATTTGATGTGGTCATCAGTTCATTAGCTATTCACTATATCGAGTCATTCGAGTTGATTTGCAAAAAGGTCTATGACTGTCTAGCGACAGGTGGTACATTTGTTTTTTCAGTGGAACATCCGATTTTCACTTCGCGCAGCGAACAAGATTGGTATTACGATGACCAAGGGAATACGCTGCATTGGCCAGTGGACAACTATTCATCAGAAGGTTTGCGTGAAACAACGTTCTTAACGGAAAACGTTCTAAAATATCATCGTACCCTATCAACTTATATTAATGACTTAATCCATGCTGGTTTCAGCATCCAGGCAGTCAAGGAATCTACGCCTTCAGATGAAATGTTAAGGAATATCCCCGGGATGAAGGACGAAACTCGAAGACCTATGTTTTTAATGATCTCAGCGGAAAAGAAATAAATAGAATGAATTAAAGAAAGGACATACTTCAGCGAAGGAGGCGGAATCATTCTGAAGAAGCAAAGCGGTCGCCTTTGTCCCCGGATTTTAACCGTTAAACCAAGCATTATAAAGAAATCCGGGGACAACAGCGATCGTAAGAATGATCCGCATCCGTAGCGATGTAATTGCCTATAATTCTTTAGTTCTGCTTATATAGGTACTTACTTTATGGATACGACAGTAAAGCGGACGCCTGAAAATGAAGGCAATCGCTTGTTTTGCCTATAGAATCCTTAATAAAATAACTTGAATATCCCGACTAATATAAGAAATGCTCCCATGACAACAATCAAAATACCACCGATCTCTGTCAAAACCAGGTATGCCTCGCTTGGTTCAGATTCACCTTCTACCTTCCAACCTTCATTAGCTCTCCAGCCCCAGGCGGGCTTGCGGATCTGAATCACGCCAAGCGCAAGTATGATAATGCCAAACAAAATCAAAACGACTGACATCGAACCATCTCCTTAAAGATAGAACGTTTCTTATAACAAATAGTTACCTCTTGGAGAAACAAAAAGTATCGTCCTTTATGCTGAAAAATGCTACGGAATAAACTTCCTGAAAATATTTTTAATATCCCGTGAACGAATCAAGGAACCTAAACGTATTATGGGTGATTGCATGGGTCGCGTACGGACTAAGCAATCATCGCTGCAGCGATACGAATGAAGAAATGAAAGGAGCGAGTGGCAGCAGTTGGACGAACAAAAGCAAATCAAATGCGCCCAGCGCGGAGATAGTCAGGCGATGGCGCAGCTGTTGCAATCCCACTACTCCTTTTTAATGAAATATTTGATCAAAATGACAATGAACCCGGCATTGGCGGAGGATATAGCGCAGGAAACCATGCTGAGGTGCATCGAGAAAATCAAGTTATATAACGGAAAATCCAAATTCTCCTCCTGGCTCATCACACTGGCGACACGAATCTATATCGACCAGATGCGCCGGAAACAAGTCGAGAAACAATGGAAGGACCAGGAACAGGCTCTCCGCCAGACCGAATGGCAGCTGAAGCACCAGTTGGAAGCCTGGACGGATGCCGTACAAGCTCTGTCCCGACTGAGTTACGAGTGGCGTCTTCCGATTCTGCTCAAGCACTATTACGGCTACACTCAAGATGAAATTGCTGAAATCATGGACATTCCGCCGGGAACGGTGAAATCGAGAATATATCACGGACTGCAGCAGTTACGAAAGGAGCTGACGACTGATGAAAAGGAATAAACGGGAACATGGACTCATGAACCCGAAGAAACCGGACCTGCCGCCGCAGGCAATAAACATGGACGAAAAAGGATCTGCGGAGGATGAGGCTCTGCTCGCACAGTTGCTGCATGGGTTCGACCAGATGGATCTGGCCATCCGGGATCCTGAATCGCCGGCGCTGCATGAATTGGAGCAGCTTGTGAACGGTCACATGCATAAGCTTCGCAAACAGGCCGCTCGGGAGTGGGCGTTGTTCCTGATCATTGCACTCGTGATTATCGGCGGCAATTTACTTTTGGCATCGAGCAGCATCGTGATCTTCGCAGTGATTCAGGGGATTGTGTTCGTGGGGGTCATCGCCTTTGCCTTGCGTACCCTGCAAAAATCACGGAAGAAGGTGAAGTCGGGTCATGCATAGTTCACACTCTGAGTCACTGCCCATTTGGGTCATTGTTCTGGTTATAGCCATTTTACTGACTCAAAGTCTGTGGTTGTTCATACATGCCCGCCGCCATACGAAGGTTTACTGGTTCTGGGGAATCATCGGGCTGATCCAATGCCCTTCACCACTTATCGCTTATTGGTTCGTTTATATATACTGGCCGCGGAGAAAAGAACGACAAAAAAATCGGGAAACATAATTTTTGAAACGTGAAGGGGGAAACCGCGTGAATACGGATATTCTATGGAATCTGATTGCGCCTCTGATTGTCATCCAGCTGATTTTGGCTGTGGTGGGACTTATTTCATTATATAAAGCAGAATCGACCCGGGGGCCTAAATGGTTATGGGTCATCATCATACTGTGCGGAAACCTGCTGGGATCAGTTGCTTACTTTGTTGTGGGAAGGAAGGATGCCTCATGACTCCGCTGCTTCGGGTTGAAGGATTAACCAAGCGCTTCAAGGAGCGTACGGTAGTAAATGGAATCTCATTTTCGGTTGCCGAAGGAAGCTGCGCAGCCCTTCTCGGGCCAAACGGAGCAGGGAAAACGACAACGATCAGCATGCTTGCGGGCCTGCTTCAGCCGACGAAAGGATCCATTCAATTGCTGCACGGTGGAAGAACGGTTCAGGACCATCGGCCATACATCGGATATTTGCCGCAAATGCCGGTATTTTATCCATGGATGAGCGGCAAAGAATTTTTGAGCTATGCCGGAGAACTTGCCGGGCTTACGACCCGCGAGGCGGCGCTTAAGACCGGTGAGTGGCTTGAAGCCGTGGGTCTTGGGGATGAGGGAAAACGTAAAATAGGGGGCTATTCCGGCGGGATGAAACAGAGGCTGGGACTGGCACAGGCCTTGATCCACCGTCCCAAGCTGCTCATTCTGGACGAGCCGGTCTCTGCGCTGGACCCTGCAGGGCGTAAAGACGTACTCAGCCTGCTGCGGCGCATCCGCCGCGAAACGACAGTCCTGTTCTCGACCCATGTCCTGCATGATGCCGAAGAGATTTGTGATGAAATTCTCATGATTAAATCCGGAGAAATCGCATTGCAAGGCAATCTGGATCATATCCGCAAAGAGTACAGCGAGCCTGTGATCCGCTTAGAAGTCGGCGGAGAGAAGGCATCCCGGGACTGGCTGGCTTCGGTTGGCAGCAAGGCCTTTGTACTGCAGGCGGAGATTGCCGGAACCCGGGCGGAGCTGACGGTAGCGGATGTGGAGCAAGCGTCAAAAGAGCTGATGGCGGATGCGGTAGCTCATCACGTATTTTTCCGGAAATTCGAATCGGGCCAAAGCACGCTGGAGGATTTATTTATGAAGGTGGTGCAGGCATGAGACAGTTCGGATTGTTTTTTCGCAAAGAAATGCTGGAGATGGGGCGCAGCTATAAATGGCTCTGGGTGCCGCTGGTCTTTCTGATGCTGGGGGTAATGCAGCCGATCGTGACCCGCTTCATGCCGGAAATCCTGAAGTCGGCGGGAAACATGCCTAAAGGCATGACGATTACGATGGAGCCGCCTTCTGGAGCGGAGGTAATGGCGCAGACGCTTGGCCAATACAATTCGGTCGGACTGCTCATTTTGGTGCTGTCATTGATGACGATGATTTCGGGTGAACGCCAAAGCGGTGTTTCGCAGTTGATATTTTCCAAACCGGTCTCGTTCGTATCTTATACCGCGGCCAAATGGATGAGCATGCTTTCCTTGATCACCGTTTCCTTCGTCCTCGGATACGCTGGGGCCTGGTATTATACCGTGCAGATGATCGGATCGGTTGATGCCGGCGCAGCTTTGACAGCGGGGGGATTTTATCTGCTGTGGATGTGGTTCGGGGGATCATTGACTCTGCTTGCCAGTTCGCTTTTGAACCCTGCGGCGGGTATTGCCTTTGTCAGTTTAGGGGCGGCACTGCTGCTATCGATGGCTTCCGGATGGCTTCCTCGGTACCTGGCCTGGAGTCCCGGTTCGCTGCCGCAAATATCCGTAAATTGGCTCCTGCAAGGACAGGGAATGACGGAAGCAGCTGGCGCGCTCATCATCAGCATTCTTTGCTTACTGGCTTGTTTCGCAGCTGCCACCTATAGGGTCAAGCTAGTTAAATCCAAAATATAGAAAAAAACCTTTGCAGGCATGATAAAATATGTAATAATATGGATATAAAAGAACCCTGACTTTTTACAAAGCCAGGGTTCTTTGTTTCTAGCCGAGTATTTTCAGCATGGCATTGATCATGCCAGAATGAGAGCTTTCGTGGCTAATGTTCATGATTAATATTTCGCCGACGGTCTCTGCCTTGGCAAAATTATCCTTCACAGCCAGGGGCTCATGAAGCTTGCCGCCGAAAGTGTCTTCAATCAGCTTGCACTGCTGGGTCAGCTCCTGAATTAGCGAATCCCAAGCCGGAGGCTCCCCTGTCCAGTCTGCAGGTTTGGTGCCGGATGCGAAAAATGTTTTGTAGTTTTCCGGAATGGCGGATTCTTTCCCCGCAAACTGGAACACGATGATATCCGTTATCGTCAGCAGATGCCCGAGCTGCCAGTGAATGCTGTTGCTGAATCCCTCTGGAATCACATTGCGTTTTTCCTCGGGAAGCTTTTCAACCTTTTGGATGATGCTGCTTCGCGTACGCAGCATGAGTCCGAATACATAAGAGTCTCTCACTTTATTTCCTCCTTACAATATGTAACCTTCATTCAATTTTACAGTATGGTGGCTGAAGGAGCAAATCTCGCTTCGCTATATGAACCGCACTTCATTTTTAATCGATTCGTAAGGAATGGTGATATCGCTTGGATAAAAAGAATAACATTTACATGTTGTTGTTTTATGGATTGTTAATCATTGTCGTGATTTATTTGCTGAATA
This sequence comes from Paenibacillus sp. J23TS9, assembly GCF_018403225.1. NCBI lineage: Bacteria > Bacillati > Bacillota > Bacilli > Caryophanales > Paenibacillaceae > Paenibacillus > Paenibacillus sp. J23TS9. Next base: position 306,858 of record NZ_BOSG01000005.1, read on the forward strand.
TGAATGTTCAGTCGCCAATGAAGCTGCAGACAGGAACCTACATTACCGGAGGCAGTCTGGATGTTCGGACCAGCGGAACCAATATGCAGAGCTTTCCCAATCAAATGGACGTGAAAACCGACCTGAACGGAGGGGGCGTCTATCTTGGCGGCAGCCGTTTCGCTGTCATTGACAGTAACATGAACTCTGACACTTACGGTACGATCCTGATCTACGAATACGACGAAAAGACCCAGAAGCTGAATTATCTTACCACCGATAATTATGTCGCCCGCATGCATCAAAAGACGGAATAAAGGTTAAAAAAATAAGATAGGCAAAGAATAGACCATGCAGTTTACGCCGCCATGGCAGTGAGGAGGGTTGAAATCGATGTTTAAAGTAGTGCTGGTAAGACACGGCGAAAGCATATGGAATCAGGAAAACCGTTTTACAGGCTGGACAGATGTCGATTTAACGGAAAAGGGTGTCCGAGAAGCGATTAAAGCAGGAGAACTGCTTAAAAAGGTACCGTACGAGATTGATATTGCGTTTACGTCAGTCCTGAAAAGGGCAATCAAGACGCTGAACTATATACTTGACGTCAATGATCTTCTCTGGATTCCCATTCATAAAAGCTGGAAGCTGAATGAGCGCCATTACGGAGCGCTTCAAGGGCTGAACAAGCAGGAAACAGCCGAAAAATATGGGGCTGAACAGGTTCAGCTATGGCGCAGAAGCTATGATGTACCGCCATTGCAAATTACTGCCGAGGATGACCGGTATCCGCAAAAGGACAAACGATACGGCCGGTTGACCGAGCAGGAGATTCCGCTGGGCGAAAGCCTCAAGGACACCATCGCTAGGGTTGTTCCATATTGGGAGGCGGAGATTGTACCCCAGATCAAGGCAGGCAAAAAGGTGCTGGTTGTAGCGCATGGCAACAGTCTCCGCGCACTGATGAAGGTGCTTGAGAATATCAGTAATGAAGATATTTTGGATTTGAACATTCCGACCGCCGTGCCGATACTGTATGAGCTGGACGAGAACCTTAAGCCGCTGAACCGCCATTTTCTGGGGGACGAGGAACGGGTGCAGGAAAAGATCGATGTGGTTGCCAACCCGTCAAAAATTATGGAGTAGCACATATTCATGGAGGGGTTCCTTTGCGCGAGGTGACTCCTCCTGTGTTTTTGTGGTAGGGTATATAATACCAGTACTGCTGAAACACCAACTCAGGAAAGAAGGGAACAGCTTTGCCTTTTGTCAGATTTACGGGATTTGAAAAAAACGTGGTGGAAACTGTCGCACCCGCGATTGTCGAGGATTTGGCGGCTATTGCCAACATTCCGCAGGAAATTGTAAAAATCGAGCTCTTGCATGTGGAAAAAATCACAAACAGTCCGCAGTCCGTTGAGATTTTCATGTTTCCGAGAGAGCAGGAGAAGCATGACGCCATTGCTAAAATGATAGACGGACACCTGAAGAGCCAGGGCTTCACACGAACTCATATTTTTTATATTCTGCTGCAGCCATCGCTGTACTATAAAGAAGGACTGCCCCTGAACGAGATTCCGAGAAAAACGGTCCATGAGGCCTGAGCAGATATTTGTAAATAAATCTCTGTAAAGGAATTGGAATATTAGTGAATTACCGCTATAATCGAATGTAGACCAAGACATTTCTGGAATGTCTGTACTTTATAAATGGATAAGGAGCAATGAAAACTCATGGCTAAAACTTTGATTTTCGGGCATAAAAATCCGGATACGGACACAATTACTTCAGCTATTGTATACTCCTATTTGAAAAACCAGCTCGGGTTGGAGACGGAAGCCGTCCGTCTGGGCAATGTAAACGGTGAAACTCAATACGCGCTGGATACCTTCAAGGTTGAAGCTCCCCGTCTAGTTGAGAAAGTGGCAGGCGAAGCCAGTGAAGTGATCCTCGTTGACCATAACGAGCGCCAGCAAAGCGCTGATGACATCGATCAGGTTCGCGTCACGGAGGTTATTGACCATCACCGCATCGCGAATTTTGAGACTGCCCACCCACTTTACTATCGCGCTGAGCCTGTTGGCTGCACAGCGACTATCCTGAACAAGCTGTTCAAAGAAAAGAATGTTGCCGTTCCCAAGGAAATCGCTGGATTGATGGTATCGGCAATTATCTCGGATACGCTTCTTCTCAAATCCCCAACCTGCACGGACGAGGATGTAGCTGCTGCACGCGAGCTGGCCGATATCGCCGGTGTAAGCCTGGAGACTTACGGTCTTGAAATGCTGAAGGCAGGTGCAGACGTAAGCAGCAAAACGGTAGCAGAGCTTATTTCCCTGGATGCCAAGGAATTCCAAATGGGCAGCCACAAAGTAGAAATCGCTCAAGTAAACGCGGTGGACGTAAATGATGTACTGAACCGCCAAACGGAGCTGGAAGACGCTCTGAATAACATCATCAGCCAAAAAGGTCTGGATCTGTTCGTGTTCGTCGTAACGGACATCCTGAACAACGATTCAGTAGCCTTGGCTCTTGGTAATGCTGCTTCTTCCGTAGAGACTGCATATCAGGTGAAGCTGGAAAACAACAAAGCCGTGCTCAAAGGCGTTGTTTCCCGCAAATCGCAAATTGTACCGGTTCTGACCGAAACACTGAGCAAATAATATACGATTGAATATAGAACAGGCGTTTGACTCCTTAACGGGTCAAGTGCCTGTTTGTTTTCTAAGATCTATGCCCCGTATAAACAGTGAAAAACCTGTTCATGACTGAACAGGTTGGGTTTGTAAAAGTCTGTAGTTCTGGGAGAAGGGATTTGGAACCATTATTGCTCGGGATCTTCGTCTTCCTCTGAATCTTCTTCTTCGGATTCAGCCTCAGCTTCTTCAGCTTCCTCGTCTTCCTCGTCTTCGCTTTCCTCGATGTCTTCGATTTGAGATTCTTGTGCCTCTTCTTCAGACAACTGCAGTTCGTTTTCGAAATTTTCCATGTTTAATCCCTCCAATTTATACACCTATTCATAAGTGCAATATCAATATATCACTTGTCTATGAAAACGTTTGTCATAATATGAGACCGCTATCACTTTATTTTCTTTAATATTTCGGCAAAAAACGGGTTGTCCTGCAAAGCTGTCGAATGTTCATTTTTTCTTGACGAGGAGGGTACCGTAAAGTTATAATTCGATAAAACTATATAGTTTAGTTGCAAAACCGTATAGTTTTCAGGGGTGTTGAAATTCCAAGAGGAAGTGAATAAGCGCCATGTCCAATGACCGTAAACAGGAAATTATGGATGCAGCCATCCATGTTTTCTCCCGCAAGGGCTTTAACGGTTCCACCATGCAGGATATCGCCGAGGGTTGCGGTATGTCCAAAGCAACGCTGTACCAGCACTATAAATCCAAGGATCAGCTGCTGCTGTCTATTTTCCATATGATTAATGACAGGCTTTATGTCAAACTGCAGGCCATGATGAAACAAGGGGATGTAAATTCGGCAGACAGTCTGAGGCATCAGATTGAGCTTCAGCTTCAGGACTCTCTGGCTCACCGCGATTTGATCCGGATGCTGATCACGGAAAACCCGAATTCATACACAGAGGAAGTTCTCAAGGCATCGGGTGCCTTACGTGGCAGAATGATCCGCCATTTCGAGCAGATGTTCAAAACGGTCTATGGCCCACGCATTGAACCCTTTGCAGTGGATTTGGTATTCTCCATGTTTTCACTGCTGGAGCAGTACAGTGTACTGATGGTCCTGGAAAATGTGGCGATCGGCGTGAGCGAGCTGTCCCTTTATATTTTAAAGCTGCTGGATTATATGGCGAATGGGCTGATGAAGGAAGATGGCGTAAAACCGATTCTCGGCGAGCATAACTATCCCGAATATCTGAGATCCGAAATGCCGGAGCCTGAGACGGACAGTGTGGAAGGACTCATATGCCGGATGTACCGCAGCGCGGATTTGCTGGGGAAATCCGGAAAAGAGGAGCAGGATGTCCGTGACTCGATTCTGATGCTGGATAATGAGCTGAAAAGCCAATCACCACGAAGAATTATTGTACAGGGGATGCTCCATAATTTGCTTTTGATCCAGGAACTGTCGGAGCTTGCCGGCCGATTGGCCGCACTTCCGAAGATCAAGAGCTATCTAGCTTAGAAAAGGAGAACTATCGATTCATGTCATCAAGTACAAAACCAAACAAATCTCTTATTGTATTAATGGTCAATATGTTTATAGCCATGCTGGGCATCGGACTCGTCATTCCGATTCTGCCCAAGCTGCTTGAAGATTTTAACGCAGGAGGCACAGCGGCAGGTTATCTGATTGCAGCCTCTGGCCTGACACAGTTTCTGTTTTCTCCGCTTGCAGGTGAATGGTCGGATAAGTACGGCCGCAAACGGATGATTGTTCTAGGGCTCTTGCTGTTCACGCTCTCTCAATTTTTATTTGCCATCGCAAATGTGATGTGGATGCTGTACATATCCCGCTTCCTTGGGGGCATCGGCGCAGCCATGATGGTTCCGGCGATGATGGCCTATGTAGCTGACAGCACAACGGAAGATACACGCGGTAAAGGTCTCGGCATGCTGGGGGCCGCGATGTCGCTTGGATTTGTTATCGGGCCGGGCATTGGCGGATTCCTTGCGGATTTTGGACTTCGTGCACCATTTTACATTTCAGCTCTGATTGCGGCGATTGCCACCGTCCTGTCCTTTTTTATGCTGAAAGAAACCTTGTCTGAAGAGCGCCTGCAGGCGGCAAGACAATCACAGCAAAAGCGGGAAAGCATCGTCAAGCAGCTGATCACTTCCGTTAAAGCACCTTATTTTATCTATCTGATTCTCGTGTTTACCCTGACCTTTGGCCTTGTCAATTTTGAAGCGGTGTTCAGCCTGTACGTCGACAACAAGTATGCTTACACCACCAAGGAAATTTCTATCATGATTACGGTTGGAGCGCTTGTGGGCGTTGTCATTCAAGGAGCGTTTATCAATAAGCTGCTTCATCGTTTTGGTGAGAACAAGCTGATTAATGTTTCCTTCCTGATCTCGGCTATTGCTATGGTGTTGATGCTGCTCTCGGGCAATTTCTGGTACAATTTGCTGCTGATCCTGATATTCTTCACCTTCACTTCCATTATGAGACCGGCGATCAATACGGTTTTATCCAAAATGGCTGGAAATGAGGAGCAGGGCTTTGTCATGGGGATGAACAATGCCTATATGAGTCTTGGTAATATTTTTGGCCCTGCGCTCGCAGGTATTCTATTCGATGTTCATGTGAATTTGCCTTATTCCTTCGGGGCTATCATTCTGGTACTGAGCCTGATTTTATCCGTTTCATGGGGAAAAAGGATGACCGGCCGCAGTAAGCAAAAGCTTGAGGCTGCCAGCTAGTCAAGGGTAAGTTTACAAATGGAAATACTGTCATGATGTATCCATGACAAAAACGCCCGGATTCGTTTTCCGGGCGTTTTTGATTTCATTTCCCAATGCGCTTAGATTCAATTGAACTAAAAATGGTGGAGTATGTGGTTTTGACATTCGTTTCGTTTTCCACATCGTTGTACAGGCCGAATCCCCACAGATTCGGTTCATCTGCGCCAGGAGCTTGATAGACGGCGGATGCGAACATAAGGTTAAAAGCATCTGGGACGTCATCATAGGATAACTGCTCAACTGTATATGCGGCGAGCAGTTTATCCAGCTTGATAAAGATGAAGGGGATAGCGGCCGTTTTGTAAACTTTTGTGTATTGTGGTTCAGAGGCTTTGCGGAAATAATCCTTGGTAATGAAGACGGCATCAAATTGCGATGAAAGCTTTGTCGGATTCTTTTCCAGCTCCTCCAGTGTGAGTGGCTTGAAAGTAATGTTTGATTCCCTTACGACGGGCTCATCGCCGATCACGCCTATGGTTAAGGGCCGTCCTTTATACAGGGGTCCATTCATTGTATTGCGGTTCTGGCAGCCGGTGACGACCAGAAGAAACAGAAGCAAAAGTATGCACATGCTCTTTTTTTTGATAAAGATCCCTCCGCAGGCTTGATTTCTAACATATAGAACGCTTTGCAGCATCCATTTGTTACACGGTTCCGGTGACCATTGTCCGCGACTCCGCTTGGCAAGGGACCGATCTTGCTTTAATCTGGAAGCAACAGATCCGTAAAATGGGAGGGATCGAGATGATCATGGAAACAGATCGACTTATCATTCGTGAATATCAGCAGGATGACTATGCCGGCGTGCATCGATATGCTTCGAATCCACTCGTAACGACTTATACGCTGTGGGGGCCCAATTCGCCAGAGGAGACACAGGGACATATCGAAGCGATGCTGGCAATGCAGCAACAAGAGCCGCGCACAGGATATGAGTTTGCGGTTACATTGAAACACAGCGGGGAGATGATCGGCGGCGTCGGCCTGCATAAGAACGGCTTTAACGGAGAAGTAGGCTACTGCTTCCACCCCGATTATTGGGGCCGGGGATATGCTTTCGAAAGCGCAGAAGCCATGCTCGAGCTCGGCTTCGGGCAGCTGGGGCTGCACCGGATTTATGCGACCTGTCGTCCGGAAAATACAGGCTCGGAGCGTGTGATGCAGAAGCTCGGCATGCAGAAAGAGGGCCATCTGCGCGAGCATCTCCTTTCCAATAAAGGTGGATTTGTTGATTCATACCTCTATTCCATTTTGATTCAGGATTATGAAACGAAATGAAGTTCTTTTAAACATCGATGGGCAGAATATGGTTCATGCTGTTGCATTTTACTGTAATTATAAAATGACACCATATTCGGAGGGACATCATGATCAAAGACTGGTATGAAAAAAGCTTTGGAGAAGATTATTTGCTTGTATATAAACACAGAGATGCGGCGGGGGCTATGCGGGAGGTCAAAAAAATGATTTCTTGGCTGGATCTGCCGCAGGACGCCCGGGTGCTTGATTTATGCTGCGGCACCGGCCGTCATTCGCTGGCACTGGCAGATGCGGGCTACCGCGTGAGTGGTGTGGACCTGTCAGGAGTGCTGCTGCGGGAGGCAAGGAAGCTGGACACGGAGCAGCGTGTGGAATGGCATCAAGCCGATATGCGGGAGCTTCCGCTGGATGGGGATTTTGATGCCGTGCTGAATTTGTTTACGTCCTTCGGTTATTTCCGTGAGGATGAGGAGCAGATGAAAGTACTGCGGGAAATTTACAGAATGCTAAAGCCCGGTGGCTGTTTCATCATCGATTTTATGAACTCGCCCCATGTTCGGTCCCATCTGGTGCCGGAATCCGAACGCGAAACGGATGGCCAGCGGATTACAGAAAAACGGAAGATCGAGGATAACTTTGTGAAAAAGGATATCACGATCATTCCGCAGGATGGTGATGGCGAAGAACGCCACTACCATGAACGGGTAAAGCTATATACGTTGGAGCAAATGAAACAGATGCTTGCAGCGTCAGGGCTCGTCATTGATGAGGTTCATGGAGGATACGACGAGGATGAAAGCTACCGGGAGGAATCTTCAGAACGGATGATTTTCGTGGGCCATCGCCCCCATCCGCAAGAGATGTGAAAAGAGGTTTAGTGACGTGAACATGCCGGAAATAACAGATCATTACAATGGTATCATTCAAGTGAAAATATCCATGTCCTTCCCGCTTCGCTGGGTGAACAGCTATGTTCTGCGCGGACCGGAAGGATTGACCATTATCGATCCAGGGCCCCATACGCCGGAGAATGAGGAGGAGTGGAACCAGGCTTTTCGGGAGCTTGGTATCGCCCTTAGTGATATAGAGGCTGTTGTCCTGACTCACCACCATCCGGATCATTTGGGCTGTTCAGGCTGGATTCAGCAGCAGACAGGCTGCAAGGTATGGATGTCGGAGCGATCTTTTCAGGAAACACAACGGATGTGGGGACCACAATCCACGATGAATTCGGATTTACCTGATTTGTTCCGCAGACAGGGAATGCCCGCGGATTGGACGGATCAGCTAGAAGTACATATGAACAGCTTTATGCCGCAGATCACACCGCTTCCGGAAGTATCTTTTATTCCGTCCGAACAGCTGTTCACAATGGGCGGAAGGGACTGGTTGCCGGTTCAAACTGCTGGGCATGCGCCGGGGCATCTATCCTTTTACCATGAAGAGAGCGGCGAGATTCTGTGCGGTGACGCCGTCCTTCCGCAGATTTCGCCGAACGTTAGCCTGATGCCGGGCAGTGATCCGGAGCCGCTGCAATCCTTTTTGATGGGACTGCTTAAGCTGAAGAACCTGGAGGTCAGCACCGCATATCCGGGGCACCGGAACCCTTTCCGGCATTTTGAGGAGCGGCTTGAGGCGCTGCTGCTCCATCATGAAGAGCGGCTGGTGAAGATGGAGCAGCTGCTCGCTTCCGCTCCGGCATCAGGCTTTGAGCTATGCGTCTCGCTCTTCAGCAGCAAGCTGGGTATCCACCAGATGCGGTTTGCCATGTGCGAGACCCTCGCCCATACAAGAGAGCTGGAGCGAAGAGGACGAATCGCTGCATTTCTCAATGAGGACGGCATGATTCAATACAAGATGATGTGAGCGAATATGTACGCTATAAAAAGGGACAGCTCTTATTGAGCCGTCCCTTTTAGCATTTCATTTTAATCTTCCGGTATTACAAGCTCATTGCCTTCAACCTGCTGCTCACGTTCGGCTTGTTTCCGGTGTGCAATCCGGCTGCTTGCCGCGGCCGCAATCGCGCCAACGATGTCGTCCAGGAAGGTGTGTGTTTCACCTGTGCTTTTATCATTCAAACGCTCAAGAATACCCGGCTTTAGCTTGTCTACATATCCATAGTTAGTAAATCCGATGCTGCCATACACATTGACGATCGAAAAGGCCAGAATCTCATCAACGCCATATAAGCCTTCATCATTTTCGAGCATTTCCTGCAGAGGTGAAAAAAGCTTTCCTTCCTCCGCAAGCACATCGAGCTGGATGCCGGTTAGCACCGCATTTTGCACCTCGCGTTTGCTTAGTACCTTATCCACGTTGTCCAAGCATTCTTCCATCGTCAGATCGGGATAATATTTCTTCTGAAGGAGCATGACGAGCTCCGCAATTTCCTCGAGTTTTACGCCTCTTTTATGCAGCCATTCCCGGGTCGCGCTGGCTACCTTTTGACTGTTCAAACTATACGGAATCTTTTCATGGTTCGGATCACTCATCTTATCCCCCCCTTTATCGTTATGGTAGTAAGATTGTACGTTTCTCCCCTACAGTTTGTCCAGTTTTACCCAAACTTTCTTCCATAGCAAGAAAAAAATCCGCCAAGAGAAGCATGTCTCCTGTGAAAGTACACCGCCGGAAGTTTTTTTATCGGACCAGCTGTTATTTTTTGATGAGAGGGCTCGTATACATGATAGTACAATCTGTACAAAATGATTAGGAGGAACAACATATGAAAAAAGGTAGTAAAATTCGCGGCATTTCCGCTGCCGGATTGCTGGCTGTTCCTGTATTGCTGTCCGGCTGCAGCTTGTTCGGCTCACAGTCTTCCATGGATATCGATAAGCCGCCGGCAGGAGTAGAGCAGCAAATGCTGAACATGACAGACGGAGGCTCAGCAACAACCAATAAGACCGAGCAAACTGGACCGAAGACGACCGTTTATCTGGCTAATGAAAAAGGATTGCTGGCTCCCGTTTCCTTGGGGATTCCCGAAGCAAAAGATACGGACAACATGAAGCAGGCGCTTCAGGCACTCGTGACGGGTGGAACTTATGCCAAGTATGTGCCGAAGGGGTTCTCCGGCGTGCTGCCAAAGGGAACCGAGATTAACAGTGTAACCGTGGATAAGGAGCAAAAACTGGCGGTTGTGGAATTCAACAATGCGGTGAACAAATATAACGCGCCGGATGAGCGCAAAATAGTGGAAGCTGTCACCTGGACATTAACGGGGTTCTCCGGTGTGCAGAAGGTACAGTTCATGGTCGACGGCCAAGCATTGACGGAAATGCCGGTCAAGGGCACGCCGTTGAATCAGCCGCTTAGCCGCAGCTTTGGCATCAATCTGCAAAAGGCGGACGGCGCCAGCTTGACGAACTCGACACCGGTAACGGTCTATTTTTCAACCTTATCCGAGGATGGAGTATCTTACTACGTGCCTGTAACCCGGCTGGTAAAGCCAGGACAGAATAAATTGACTGCAGCTGTGAACGAGCTTATCCATGGTCCGCAGCAGAATGATGGACTGGAGCAAGTCATGACTGACGGTACCACTTTAGACTCGGTAAAAACAGCCAAGGACGGAACCGTTACGGTTTCCTTGAAGGATGATATGTTCGAGAAGGATGAGAAGATTCCGAATGAACTCCTCCAATCCGTCGTCCTGACTATAGCCGAAAATGCCGGCAATCCAAAGGTGAAAATTGATATGAATGAGGAGACCAAGGTGATTGGCCTTGACAACCAGGATTACAGCAAGCCGGTGTCAAGACCTGAGTATATTAATGAGATTCCACTGTAAACCGCCTTTCAAGGGTGCTTTTGTGCCGACACTTTGTTAAAATGAAAGTTGCTTATATATGGAATGAACCAAAGATAAACCAATTTTCAGTTCATTCCATATCACAGGACGCGTAAATGTAGGAGGCAGAAAAGATGAGATCAAACGGACGCAGCAGCGATCAGCTCAGACCGATGAATTTGACAGTAAATGTGAACAAGTATGCGGAAGGCTCCGTGTTCATAGAAATGGGAGATACAAAAGTATTATGTACGGCAACAGTAGATGAGAAGGTTCCCCCATTTTTGAAGGGACAGGGAAAAGGCTGGGTGACGGCGGAGTATTCCATGCTTCCGCGGGCGACGCAATCCCGTAATCAGCGGGAGAGCGCGCGCGGCAAGCTCAGCGGCCGGACGATGGAAATTCAGCGGTTGATCGGAAGAGCACTGCGCTCCGTTGTTGATCTTCGTGCTTTGGGAGAGCGTACGATTACGCTGGATTGTGATGTCATCCAAGCCGATGGCGGTACGCGTACGACCTCGATTACCGGTTCCTTCGTCGCGCTTGCGATTGCTGTTAGCAAAATCGCACAGCAGCACAAGCTGCCAGTATTCCCAATCACGGACTATCTGGCCTCGGTTAGTGTAGGTGTCGTGAATGGAGAGCCTTTGTTGGACCTGAATTATGAGGAAGATTCCAGCGCCAAGGTTGATATGAATCTGGTGATGACTGGCGGCGGAGCATTTGTCGAGCTGCAGGGAACCGGTGAAGAAAGTCCATTTACCCGTGAAGAGCTGAATCAGCTTCTGGAGCTCGGGGAGAAGGGGATTTTGCAGCTGATTGAGAAACAGAAGGAATTGCTTGGACCGATTGCTCTCATGATTGGCTCCGGCCAAACGGGGAAAGGGGTTTAGGCATGATTCTGGATAGTGAACTCATCATTGTGGCCACCCGGAACCAGGGCAAGGTGAAGGAGTTTGAGCATGCGTTTGCCCAGCTTGGAAAACAGGTGAAAAGCATGTTCGATTATCCGGAGCTGCCGGATGTAGTGGAGGACGGAGTAACCTTCGCCGAAAATGCGCTGAAGAAAGCCAAGACGGTCGGAGATGCTCTGGGTCTGCCGGTTCTTGCGGATGATTCAGGGCTATGTGTAGATGAACTGGATGGCCGCCCGGGTGTATACTCGGCACGTTTTGCCGGGGAGCATGCCACGGATCAGGAGAATAACGACAAGCTGCTTCGTATGCTGGAGGACAAGAAAATGGGAGAGGATACGGATCAGCCTCTTCTCAGTCCGGCGCGCTTCGTCTGTTCCCTGGTGCTGTATGATCCAGCGACTGGCGCTTCCGTGGAAGCCAGCGGTGCGGTGGACGGATTGATTACAGATGAGCCCGCCGGCTGCGGCGGCTTCGGATATGATCCGCTTTTCTACCTGCCGCAGTATGAAAAAACGATGGCAGAGCTGTCTGTGGAAGAAAAGCAGGCGATCAGCCACCGGGGTGCAGCCCTGCGGAGTTTGATCGGCATGCTGAAGCAGCAGCCGGAAATATAATTACAAGCATCATTCAAGACCACAATGGCTCCGGTTACCGGGGCTGTTGTGGTCTTTATTTTTTTTGCTGCCAAGCCTCTGCTGTACCTTGTTTTTTGATATGATGGGGCATATTGGAGTTCAATTTTTTCAGAATGGAGTGAGAGGAATGTCAGCAGAGAAGCTGAATGTGGAACATGATCTGCGCTGCATGTCCTATAACATCAAAAACGCCTACGAGATGGAAGGCGAAAACGGCTGGACCAGCCGGAAGGAGATGGTGGCGGGCGTTATCCGTTTTCATCGTCCGGATCTGGTCGGCATGCAGGAGGTGCTTTATAACCAACTGGAGGACTTGCAATCGCTACTGCCGGAATACGGATGGGTTGGTGCAGGAAGGGATGACGGTGATAAGGAAGGAGAGTTCTCTTGCATATTTTATCGTAAGAACAGATTGAAGCCACTGCGTCAGGATACCTTCTGGCTGTCGGAGCATCCGGAGGAGCCAGGTTCAATGGGCTGGGATGCCGCCTGCAGCCGTGTGGTGACATGGGCGGAATTTCAGGATACATATACCGGGCGAACCATCCTGCATTTCAATACCCATTTTGATCATATAGGGCAGGTGGCTGTTGAAAGAAGCGCTTATCTGATTCTGGAGCGGATATCGGAACTCGCGGCAGGCATACCGGCTGTGCTGACTGGAGACTTTAACGTTACATCGGATTCCCTTCCCTACCGGGTCCTCATTCAACAGAACGAACCGGGAGCCGCCTTGCTGCGTGATGCCAGTGCGGTAGCGGATTATAAGCATTTCGGCCCCGCGTTCACCTTCCAGGGCTTTGATTCCAGGGAGGTGGCTGCACGGATGTTTCCGGCTTTTCTGGAGCAGCAGGAGAAGCATGAGATTGAATTTGAAAATCCAATTGATTTTATCTTCGTAACCGAGCAGGTTCAGGTACTAAGCTATGGTTCAATTACAGACCATTATGATGGCAAGATGCCTTCGGATCATTTTCCGGTGGTATCCGATATCCGCTTTGTGTAAGGGGAATTCTTATTTCAACAGCTCTTCGCAGCGGAAATGAAGCTAATCCAATCATTATAGAAATGGCAGACCAAGAGGCAAATGCTTGGTCTGCCATTTTTTTCACAATCAGGATATGTAAAACGCTTTCTAGACGGTTTGCAATGAAATATCCTATAATTAAGAACATGTTTTTGGGAAGGGGGAGAACACATGAGAGAATTATGCAAAGTTCTCATCGTCGATGATGAGCTTCTGGTGCGGCAGGGTATCAAGCATTTATTAAACTGGGAGCTGGATGGTTTTCGGATGGTGGGCGAAGCAGCGAACGGCAAGGAGGCACTTGCGCTGATTAAGGAGCTGCGGCCGCACATCGTGCTTACGGACATTGTGATGCCGGTCATGGACGGTGAAGAGCTGACACGGATGATTAAGCACAGCTGGCCGGAAATCGAAGTGGTCGTGCTGAGCAGCTTCAGCGAATTCGACTATGTGCGGTCCACATTCCAGAGCGGTGTATCGGATTATATACTGAAGCCCCACCTGGAGACGTCCAAGCTGCTGGAAGTGCTGCGCAAAACAGCAGCGAAAATTGCATCCCTGGAAGCACCTGCAAAAGCCGACTACCAGGTATCGATCAGCCAAGTGCTGGAGAAGTATCTTAGCGGCTACGCGACAAATGCGGACAAGCTTCTGGTCAAGGACTGGTTCCCGCTGCCAGATTTCTATTTGTTTGGGTCGGATGAGGAATATGAAATGCAGGGTGAACAATCGCTGATCGAATCTCTGAGGGCGCTGCTACAGGGGATGAAGGCTATGTCTATACCAGGCTATTCGATGACAGGATATCCGGATATGAAGCTGTATTTGCTGAATGTCAGCAGAGAGGAGCGGGATCTGGTGCCGGAAAAGCTTGAAGTTCTCCGGCCATCTGCTGAAAAGGATGGCAGCTCCATTGCCGCCCGCTGGGTGCTAAGCCGATCCTTCCAGTCATTAGAGCAAATTGGAAGCGTATACTCGGACTCACTGCTCGCCCTGCTTCGGTACAGGTTCTTCCTGCCCGCTGGAACCGCATTAACCCATTCGAAGCTGCCCGCTGCAGAAACCGCTGATGTTTTTGCCTTGCAGCCGTTTATGGAGCAAGTCCGAAGACTCCAGCTGGATGAGGCCTTTGGGGAACTGAGAGAGCATATCCGGCTTCAGTCTCTTGATTATACTTCGGATGTATACGAGTTTAAATCATTCATCGGTAATATGATATTTAACGTCATCCATCTGCTTGGCAGCATGAATTATGACATGAAGCAGCTGGATGAAGCCAAATATTCGTATTTTAAAGCGATCGATGACGCGGGCCATATCAGTGACATTCAGCGCATCGTGGACGATTTCCAGGAGCAGGTACAGCTGCATCTGCAGCCGCCCAAGGCTTCCGCGGCGGAGCATTCCAGTATGAAGCTGCTGCTGGACTACGTTGAACAGCATTACTCGGAGCCGATCACCTTAACCTCGATGGCTGGACATTTTCATTTTAATCCTTCGTATTTGTCCAGCTTTTTTGCCGGTCATCATCATGAGGGTTTCAAGGAGCATTTAAACCGGGTCCGCATTAATAAAGCCGCAGATTTGCTCCGCTACAGCGATTCACCCATTTCGGAAATCGGCAGCATGGTCGGCTATGGCGATCATAGCTATTTTTGCAAGGTATTTAAAAAAAGCCTGGGATTGTCTCCGACCCAATACCGGAGACAGCATCAGGCATAGGAGAGCGAAGAAGCCATGAAAGCATTTTTGGAACGCTTTAGATTTCACGGCCTTTTCATCAAAATGTTTGCCGTTATGTTTGTGAGCATCATCGCCATTGCGGTCTCTGTTGCCTGGACAAACCTGCGCATGACGGAGGATTTGTTCCTGAACACCTTCAGCATTACCAACTCAAAGGTGATGAACCAGGTCACAAACAATTTTGAATCATTCCATTACTCGAACGTGCTGGCGGCCATGACGGCGCAGCAGAGTGGTACGCTCAAAACCTTTTTGACTGAAAAAGGTTCGAATGAGTCGATCAAGGAAATGAATGCATATTACGGCATGACGCAGCAGATGCGGAAGGTTCAGAGCTTTGTTGACGCTTATTCCGCAGGAGTTGCCGTAATGGGCAAGAACGGACGAAACTTCTCGGGTAACTATAATTTTGTCAGGCCGACCGCGGGGGAATTATATAACAGCGCTTTAACCCATGAGGCAGAGGCTGATCCGGGAAAACTGATGTACCATCTGTACTCAGGCTCCGGCAAGGAAGGGCAGAAGCCGGGTATTGTGGCTACCAAGGTACTGCAGGAAGCAACGACAGGACAGGAATACGGCATGCTCTACATCACGATTGACGAAAATGAATTCAAACCGTTTTACAGCAGCTTTACGAGCGAAGGCAATGATGTTGTCATCATCGACAGCGCCGGAACCGTAATATCCAGCAATCATTCCGCACTGATCGGAAAGAAAAATGCAGAGCTGCTGTCTTATGCCCGTGAAATCGAAGATCAGGGACTGCATGTTAAAAAGGTGAAGATGATGGGCAAAGACGAACTGATGCTGGCCCAGTATCTTCCTTCGTACAGCTTTTACTTGGTGAATATGATCGATCAGCAGCAGGTGCTCGGGCAGATGATTAACACCAAATCCATTATCCTGCTTTGTCTGATTATCGTGCTGGTCGCGTTGGTGATTGTGTTTCTTATTTCCAGAAAAATGACACGTTCTCTTACGCTTCTTTCGCGCCAAATGTCAAAGGTGACGCGCAGAAATTTCCACAACTACGTGAATGTGTCCGGAGGATACGAGATCCGTCAGCTTGGCGAGGCGTACAATTACATGCTGGATGAGGTTAATGATTATGTCGGCCGTCTGGTTCACACCCAGCAGGAGCAGCGCAAAGCGGAGCTGGCAGCCCTGCAGCAGCAGATCAATCCGCATTTTTTGTATAATACGCTTGCATCGGTCAAGTTTCTGGTTCAGCAGGATAGCAAGGATAAGGCGGTGGATACGATCCATGCGCTCATTTCGCTTTTGCAAAATACGATCAGCAATGTCAGTGAGACGATCACGGTTGAACAGGAACTGGTCAATTTGAAGCATTATGTGTTTATTAATCATGTGCGCTATGGCAGCCGCATTCGTGTAAGCTATTTTGTTGCTCCGGATTGCAGCAGATACCATGTGCCGAAGCTGATGATTCAGCCTTTTATCGAGAATGCATTTTTTCACGCCTTCAACGAAAAGGGAGAAGGATTCATTCATGTACTGATCTCAACCGAAGCGGGCCGGCTGATTTGCGAGGTGATCGACAATGGGGACGGAATGGACATGGAGCAGCTGGAGCATGCAAAGGATCGGAAAAATAAAAGCTCGCGGCAGCTGTTCTCGGGAATCGGCGTGGTGAATGTGCATGAACGCATCCGGCTTTTGTATGGCGAAGAGTACGGAGTTACGATTACGAGTCAAAAGGGAGACGGAACGAGAGTGCGTATCAGCTTGCCGCTGGTTGAGGTGAACGACAATCGGGATGAAAATCCAATATAATTACCAGAATCCAAAGAAATGACACACGCTTTCAGAAAGCGCATTCATCATACTGATAAAATGACAAGTCTGCACAAAGGAATTTCTAACGATGCGTTTCGTCCCGGTGCTACACTGATTTCAGACCTGGTGGTAAGCGCTTGCAGATACAACGAGCAGGCTGCCATACCGGGAAGACATGAACACATAAAAGGGGCTGAAACGATGAAAAAGGTTATGGTGTTATTGCTGACCTGTATGGTCCTGCTGACTGCCTGCTCCTCGGGTAGCAAAGATAAGGATCAAACGGCTTCCGGCGGCGAGGGCGATTCCAAAACCAAGGAAATCACCATTTGGGCTTGGGATCCGAAATTTAACATTGCGGCATTGAACATTGCCAAAGAGGCTTATAATGCGAAACATCCCGATGTCAAAGTTAACATTGTTGAATTCGCGCAGGCTGATATTATTCAAAAGCTGAACACCGGCCTCAACTCAGGCACGACCAAAGGTTTGCCAAATGCGGTGCTGATTGAGGATTACCGCGCGCAGGGTTTCCTCCAGGCTTACCCGGATTCTTTTGCGGATCTGACCGGTAAAATCAAGCCTGAAGACTTCGCCGATTACAAGATCGGCACGACCAGCTATGATGGCAAACAATACGGCGTTCCATTTGACACCGGCGTTGCCGGACTCTATATCCGTAAGGATTACATCGAGCAGGCCGGTTACAAGCTGGATGATCTGAAGGACATGGACTGGAAGCAGTACATCGAGCTCGGCAAAAAGATCAAAGAAAAAACAGGCAAGGACATCATTTCGCTTGACCCGAACGATCTTGGAATCCTGCGCATGATGATCCAGTCTGCAGGGTCCTGGTATCTGAAGAGCGACGGCAAGACTCCTGATCTGAAGGACAATGCAGCACTGAAGGAAGCCTTCACGCTGTATAAAGAGCTTATGGAGTCCAACATCGTCAAAGTCAATGCGGATTGGAGCCAGTTTATTGCCTCGATTAATAACGGTGACGTAGCTACGGTTCCAACTGGTAACTGGATTACGCCTTCGGTCAAAGCAGAAGCCTCCCAGTCCGGCAAATGGGCGATCCTGCCGATGCCAAAACTGCCTGCTACGCCAAACTCCGTGCATGCAACGAACCTTGGCGGCAGCTCCTGGTATGTGATGAACATTCCTGGATCGGATACGGCTGCTGAGTTCCTTGCAGAAACCTTTGGTTCGAATGCGGATATGTACCAAACCCTGCTTACCAAAGTTGGCGCGATCGGTACGCTGAAAGCTGCTGCCGAAGGCGAGGCTTACACGAAGCCGGACGACTTCTTCGGAGGACAGCAGACCGTGAGTGATTTCTCTAAGTGGACAGCGGAAATTCCAAAGGTTAACTATGGCACTTCCACATATGCGATCGAGGATATTCTCGTGGTTGAAATGCAAAATTTCCTGAACGGTAAAAGCTTGGATCAAGTGCTGAGCGACGCTCAGTCTCAGGCCGAAGCACAAATCAAATAAGCGGCTGTCAGCTTGTTTCATAGCAGTTGGTGTAACCCCATGGGCGCTTTGGAGTCGCGGACAGCGAAAGCGTCCGGGGGTTATATTTTTGACCGAAAGGGGAATTGGACCATGTTGAAAACAGAGCGGCAGGGAGCCAGCATCCGTGCCAAAAACGCTTTTACGGGTTGGAGCTTCATCCTGATCGCGGTATTAATGATCGCTGCTTTTTACTTTTATCCCATGATCCAGGCGCTTATCCTGTCCTTTAAAACCGGCAGGGGAATCAATCTTTCTTATACGGGTTGGTCGAACTATGAGCGGCTGCTCACGGACAAAACCTTTTTCACGGCACTCAAAAACACGTTTATCTACTTGATCGTGCAGGTGCCGATTATGATAATTCTGGCGCTGTTTATCTCGGTGCTGCTGAATGACAGCAATCTGAAATTCCGCGGTTTTTTCCGGACGGCAATCTTCCTGCCTTGCGTCACCTCACTGGTTGCTTATTCCGTCGTATTCAAATATCTGTTTGGAACGAGCGGATTGATCAACACCATGCTGATGAAATTGTCCATTATCGGGGCACCCATCGAATGGATCACCGATCCGTTCTGGGCAAAAATCACAATCATTATCGCCATTACATGGCGCTGGACCGGCTATAATATGATCTTTTATTTGTCGGCACTCCAGAATATTGACAGCTCGATCTACGAAGCGGCGCGGATTGATGGAGCGTCCTCCGTTAAGCAATTTTTCAAAATTACCATTCCGATGCTGAAGCCGATTATTTTGTTTACATCCATTACATCGACGATCGGAACGCTGCAGCTGTTTGACGAAGTATTGAATATTACGAAAGGCGGTCCGGGCAATTCGACCCTTTCGATTTCGCAGTATATATATAATTTATCCTTCAAGTACACCGCGGACTTTGGTTATGCGGCAACGGTCTCCTATTCCATCGTCATTATCATCATTGTGCTTTCGTTGATTCAATTCAGAGTGGCAGGTGATCGGAAATGAAGAAGTCCAAACGGATTTTTACGTATGTGTTTCTAAGCATTGCCTCGATTATATCCATATTTCCTTTTCTATGGATGGTGGTCAGCGCGACCAATAAATCGGTCGACGTTACCAAAGGACGGCTGCTGCCCGGCAGTCATTTAATTCAAAATTTCAAGAATTTGCTGGATACAACCGACCTGGGCACCGCGCTGTGGAATTCCGCCAAAATTTCGGTGATTACCACGGTGCTTGCCATCATCATTGCCTCTTTGGCGGGATATGGCTTTGAAATTTTTCGCAGTAAGGTCAAGGACGCCGTGTTTAATGTATTGCTGCTGTCGATGATGATTCCATTTGCGGCTTTGATGGTGCCGCTGTACCGGATGTTCGCCGATGTGTCCAATGCAGCGCCGTTTTTTGGCATCGATTCCAAAGCAGCGGTGATGCTGCCGACTGTTACGACGGCTTTTTTGATCTTTTTTTTCCGGCAGAGCTCGAAGATGTTTCCGAAAGACATGATCGAGGCAGGCCGGATCGACGGCCTGAGCGAAATCGGGATCTTCTTCCGGATCTTTATGCCAACCATGAAAACAACCTATGCAGCGGCAGGGATTATCACATTTATGTCCAGCTGGAATAACTACCTCTGGCCGCTGATTGTGCTGCAGTCACCGCAGCAGAAAACCATCCCGCTGCTGATCTCGAATCTGGGATCGGGATATGCACCGGATTACGGCATCATCATGCTGGCCATTGTAATTGCCACGCTGCCAACCGCACTCGTGTTTTTCCTGATGCAGAAGCATTTCGTAGCAGGTATGATGGGCTCTGTAAAATAGGAATTTTCTCCACAGAACATATATATAACAGGAGCGATGCTATATGAAACGGGAACAACCCAGCCTGGACTGGCTGAGCGACGTCAGCGTCTTCGCGGTCAACCGTCTGCCTGCGCACTCGGATCACCGCTACTACCGCACGGAAAGTGAAGCCCGTGAGCGGGCGGACATGAGCCTGAGACATTCTTTGAACGGGACATGGAAATTTGCTTACTCGCCGCATCCGAACAGCCGCCCCGAGGGTTTTTATGAAGTGAGCCATCAGAGCGGGGGCTGGGATACAATCCAGGTACCGGGCCATATTCAGCTGCAGGGCTTTGCAAAACCGCAGTACGTAAATACGATGTATCCTTGGGATGGTCACGAGGAGCTGCGTCCGCCACAGCTTCCGCAGACACGAAATCCGGTAGGCAGCTACATCAAGGAGTTTGAATTGCCTTCAGCGCTGCTTAACCAGCCGGTATATGTCTCCTTTCAGGGCGTGGAGTCTGCATTCTATGTGTGGCTAAACGGACAGTTTGTCGGTTATAGCGAAGACAGCTTTACACCTGCTGAATTTGATCTGACGCCCTTTATAGAGCAAGGACAGAACAAGCTGGCCGTTGAAGTATATCAGCGCAGTACGGGAAGCTGGATCGAGGATCAGGATTTTTGGCGGTTCTCCGGTATCTTCCGTGATGTGTATTTATTTACGGTGCCGAAGCTGCATGTGAGGGATTTATTTGTCCGTACTGAACTCGACTCGCAGTATCAACAAGGTCTCCTAAGTGTTGATGTGCAGGTGCAGGGAGAAGATCTTGGACATGCCGAAGCTGTTCTGATCGACCCGGACGGGGTGGAAGCAGGGCGCGCGCGGTTGGATCAGGCGAATGACGGCGGGAAAGAGCTGAGTTTGTCGGTTGAGCTCGCTGCGGCGGATACCCGTCTTTGGAGTGCGGAGCTTCCGGAGCTGTATACGCTGCTGATCTTCCTTTATGATGACGAAGGCCAATTGATCGAAGTAACTCCGCAGCAGGTCGGCTTCCGCAAATTTGAGTTGATTGACCGCGTTATGCGCCTGAACGGTAAACGGATGGTCTTCAAAGGGGTAAACCGGCATGAATTCAACTGCCGCCGCGGACGCGCCATTACAAAAGAAGATATGCTCTTTGACATTCGCACGCTGAAACAAAACAATATCAATGCGGTCCGTACTTCACATTATCCGAACCAAACCCTGTGGTACGAGCTATGCGACCAATATGGCATCTATGTTATCGATGAGATGAATCTGGAAAGCCATGGATCCTGGCAGAAGATGGGGGCGATTGAGCCGTCTTGGGTCGTTCCGGGCGACCGTCCGGAATGGAAGGATATCGTGATGGACCGCGCCGTTTCCATGCTGGAGCGCGATAAGAATCATCCCTCGATCCTGATCTGGTCCTGCGGCAACGAATCTTTTGGCGGTGAAGTCATTTATCAGGTATCTGAATATTTTCGGAATACCGACCCGGGCCGTCTCGTGCATTATGAAGGGGTATTTAACGACCGCAGATTTAATGATACGAGCGACATGGAGAGCCGGATGTACGCTAAGCCGGTCGATATAGAGGCCTATTTGAACAGCAACCCGGCCAAACCGTATATTTCTTGCGAATATATGCATGCCATGGGCAATTCCCTTGGCGGAATGCATAAGTATACGGAGCTGGAAGCGAAGTACCCCATGTACCAGGGCGGATTTATTTGGGATTATATCGATCAAGCTCTGCTGACGGAAGACAGCCATGGCAAGCCTTATCTGGCCTACGGAGGGGACTTTGACGACCGCCCGACCGATTATAATTTCTGTGGTAATGGTATTGTGTATGCTGACCGCAAGTGGTCGCCCAAGATGCAGGAGGTCAAGTTCCTATACCAAAATGTGAAGCTGATTCCGGCTCGTGACAGCTTGACGATCGTGAACGAAAGTTTGTTTACCGGCATGGATGCGTATGATCTGGAATGCGTATTGTACCGCGACGGAGAAGAAGTCAATCGTACCTGGCTTCCGGCCAATACAGCGCCACTAAGTAAGCAAACACTGCCGCTTGGACTGGCAGATGAGGAGCAGACTGCGGGCGAATACTGCATTCAGGCCTCCCTGAAGCTGAAAGAACGTACGCTTTGGGCTGAGCAGGGACATGAAGTCGCATTCGGTCAGCATGTATTTATCATCGAAAAGCGGGCTATGGGGGAGACAGCAGAGGCTAGAAGCCCACATGGGCTCGAAGTCGTTCGCGGAGACGTGAATATCGGCGTTCATGGTCGTGACTTCTCGGTTATTTTCTCGAAGCAGGCGGGAACTCTGGTGTCCCTGAACTATGCCGGAAGGGAAATGATTTCGCTTCCTCCGCAGCCGCTCTTCTGGCGTGCAACGACGGACAATGACCGCGGAACGGCTATGGATTTCCATGCCGCAGGCTGGTACGCAGCAAGCCTTGCACCGAAATGCACGAATGTATCGATCCTTGAAGATGATTCCAGTGTGAGCGTCCTCTTCACCTATAAACTGAGTATCAGCAGAGAAGTCGGAACAGCCGTCCGGTACACGGTGTTTCCGGATGGAAGCATCCGCGTGCAATCGGAGTATAAAGGTGCAGCAGATTTGCCCGATATGCCAATCTTTGCACTATGCTTCAAGATTCCAGCGCGCTTTAACAAGCTGAAGTGGCTCGCCATGGGACCGGAAGAGAACTACAGCGATCGCTGTTTAGGCGCAAGGCTCGGTTTGTTCGAGACAGAAGCTGCCGTCAGCGACGCAGGCTACCTGGTTCCTCAGGAATCAGGCAACCGCACGGGAGTCCGCAGCGTTCGCATCGTGGATGAAGAAGGAGCCGGACTGTTCGTTAAGGCCCCTATGGGGCAGCCCGTGGAATCCCGGATTTCGCCATACACCGCTTTTGAGCTTGAGCATGCACGACATCGCTTTGAGCTGCCGCCGGTTCATTACACGGTTGTGACCATAGCCTGCCGCCAGATGGGCGTTGGCGGAGATGACAGCTGGGGAGCGCCTGTACATGAGGAGTACCATATACCTGCTGATCAGGACATGAAGTTTGAATTTTGGCTTCAGGCGGAAAATTTGATTTAAGCATAAACTGAGTACCACGCAGAGATAACCCGGCAAGCTTCAGCCTGCCGGGTTCTTTTTTTGATATGGAATGAGAGCTGCTTATTGTTTGTAGAAGCTACACTTGTAATGGCAGCATAATCCGCTCCCGGTTTTTAAAAATAGCCCATTCCCGGTACCCGATTTCTATAAGATGCTTCCGGATTTCATTAAAATACTCGCCGACGCTGGAAGGCTCATGCGCATCGGAACCGAAGGTAACTTTGACGCCAAAATGCAATGCCCGCTCCAGAAGCCAACCATCCGGAACCCAAAGCTCATCGGATGAATTGATCTCAATCACGATGTCATGTGCGGCAATGGTGCTCAAGGTGTAATCTGCCATCTCCGTCCGCAGCTTGTCATATCCGGGGAAATAGCGATTCAGCGCATCGACATGTCCTAAAATATCATAGAGCCCGGATTTGGCGGACTGTGCAATATAGCTGTAATAGCTGTTTTTTAATTCAAGTTTGCCTTCCGGCGAAAGCTGTTCCCAATGTCTGGTATCATAGAGGCTCACACCGTCAAAATCATGTACGGAGCCGATGATGTAATCAAAAGGATAGGCATGTAAAATACTGCGGTACAAATCCACATGATCGGGAAGAAAATCGGCTTCCACGCCGAGAAAAACTTCAATTTGCCCGGCAAACTCCTGTTTCAGGGCGAGCACTTCACGGATGTATTCAGGAAACTCGCTTTTGGCCATACTGGCTTCGGGAGAGGGATGGTCGTCTGTCTCCGCGAACAAAGGCGTATGGTCGGAGATGCCGATATACGGCATGCCCTTTTCTACAGCGGCGTTGATATAGTCACGAATGGAACCGTGCGCGTGTCCGCAGCGGTTGTGATGCGTATGCAGGTCAAATGTCATGGGAGATCCTCCAAACCCTCGGTCTTTTTTAGCTTGCAACCCACTATACCGCATGATAAGATCACAATCATTACATATAGGATTATATTTGGGGTATTTTCTACATATCTTATCATTTGTTTTGCGAATCGGGTTAGCAGAAGGGACGGAAATGGAATGGAAACGAATTTCTATGAAGCTTCCACATTTTATATTGACCGGGAGCGGAAATTTCAGTCCAGTATGCCCACACATCACTATCACAACGGATACGAAATTTTCTATCTGGTTTCCGGTGATATTTGTTATTTTATCGATGATAAAGCCTATCAAGCGGTCAGTGGAGCGCTTCTCATCATCAATATGAACGAAATTCACAAGCTGATCAATTCCAGCGGAGCAACCTTTGAGCGGATCACACTGGAGTTCAAGAAGGAATTTCTGGACGATTTGTTTGCTGGGGGCTTGGCTGTCGATGTGATGTCGAGCTTCTGCGAGGGACGTCCTTTTGTTAAACTGACGGGTCAGGAGATGAGCTTCGTGGAGAGGTTGCTTGAACAAATGATCCATGAATTCACAAAAATGCCGACAGGGTATGAGCCACATCTCAAAACGCTCCTGTTCCAGCTGCTGCTGTTCATCCACCGTAAAATGTCCGCCGCTCCTGCTTCAGAACAGACGGTGATTAGCTCAATTCACAAAAAAACGTTTGAAATCGTTGATTATATAAACCGGAATTATGACCAAAAGCTGAGTATCGAGCAGATTTCGGGACGCTTTTATATCAGCCCTTCTTATTTTTGCAAAACATTCCGCAAAAGCACGGGATTTACCTTTACCGAGTATTTGAACAATGTACGCGTCAAGGAGGCAAAAATACTCCTGACCCGTGGCAGCGACAAGGTGGCGAACATCGCGGAGAGGGTCGGATTTGAAAGCCTGACCCATTTCGGGCGTATTTTCAAGGAGTTTACTGGCTTGCCGCCGTTGAAGTACCGCCAGCAATACAAATCACCACTATAGAGATACGGGATCTATTGGCAGAGTGAAGCGCTGATAGATGTTTTCTTGCACTTCAGGAGGATTGCTCCGCATGATGTCGTAATTAGTAGAGAACGCCGATATAGTGTGGATACTTAAAGGAGGTTTCAAGATGCTGAAAGGTATTTCCCCCTTACTATCGCCCGAGCTGCTGAAGATCCTGTGCGAGATGGGCCATGGGGATGAGATCGTATTTGCCGACGCGAATTTCCCCGCCGTTTCGATGGCGCAAAGATTGGTCCGGGCCGATGGCCACGGAATTCCCGAGCTGCTGGAGGCTGCGCTTGACCTGTTCCCGCTAAATAGTTATGTAACCCACCCGGTAATGCTGATGCAGGTTATGCCTGGAGATCCGGTGGAAACGCCGGTTTGGGATGTGTACCGCAGTTTGGTGGATAAAGCGGAAGAAGGCATTGAATTTGCAGAAATTGAACGCTTTGAATTTTATGAGCGTGCCCAAAAAGCCTATGCTGTGGTTGCGACCGGAGAGAAAGCTTTGTACGGCAATTTAATCTTGTCCAAGGGCGTTATTGCATAATCTATAAACCCATCGGTCGTACATCCTTAAGAACGTATCATAAGTGAAAGCCCGTTTCGAGGAAACGGGCTTTTTTTTGTGCTGAAACTGCAGTTTATTTAATGGCGATATTATAGGTTCTTAACCAGTTGTTGACTTGAGCGAGATAAGCAAAAAGCTGCGGTCCGGACATCAGCTGGCCAAACCAAGGCAGGTTGGAGGATGCCTCAGGAGAGGCAGCAATCTCAAGAATTTTCTCCTGGTTGATGAGCGGAAGAATGGGGGAAGAGGAGTCATCGAGAATGGCAAGCATCTGCGATTTGACGGCAGCAAGAAAATCGGGGTTATGGGTTTTGGGATAAGGGCTTTTCTTGCGGTACAGAACTTCATCCGGCAGAACGCCTTCCAACGCCTTGCGCAGAATGCCTTTTTCCCGGCCGCCGGTCATTTTCATTTCCCAGGGGATATTCCATACATACTGCACGAGGCGGTGGTCGCAAAAAGGAACACGGACTTCCAGGCCGACCCCCATGCTCATGCGGTCCTTGCGATCCAGCAGCGTTGGCATGAAGCGGGTAATA
Organism: Paenibacillus sp. J23TS9; assembly: GCF_018403225.1. Classification (NCBI taxonomy): domain Bacteria; kingdom Bacillati; phylum Bacillota; class Bacilli; order Caryophanales; family Paenibacillaceae; genus Paenibacillus; species Paenibacillus sp. J23TS9. The sequence goes on from NZ_BOSG01000005.1 coordinate 332,912, forward strand.
TTCAGATAGGACATCACGCGCATTTGTGCCTGCTTGCCATTCTCACCACGGAGCTTAGGTACCTCTCGAACGGCTTCGGCATAGCGGTCGCCAAGATAATCAATCGGTCGCGTCCATTCCCGGATTTCGGGAGAGAGCAGGCTTGCACGCATTTCAGAAGCCACAGCCCAGGGGAAGGTGCCGGAGTTCAGCATTTCTTCCCGGTGAAACCATGGATATCCGCCGAATATTTCGTCGGCAGCTTCTCCGGATACAGCCACGGTGGCACCTTTCTTGATCTCCCGGCAAAAGAGATAAAGGGAGCCGTCCACGTCCGCCATCCCGGGCAGATCACGCGTCAGAGTGGAATCGTTCAGTGACTCAATCAGCTCCGGTGTATCAAATTCGATATAGTGATGATTGGTTCCCAGTTCTTCGACCATCCGGCGAATCCAAGGCGCATCGGCTCCGGGCTGGAAAGCATGGGATTTGAAATGTTTATCATTGCCGACGTAATCCACCGAGTAGGTGTCCATCTGTCCCTGCCCGGTACGGTTATAATACTGCACGGCAAGAGCAGTTAAGGCGCTGGAATCCAGCCCGCCGGAAAGCAGCGTGCAGACAGGGACGTCGGAAACGAGCTGTCGCTCCAGCGTATCTTGCAGCAGCTCCCTGAGCTGTGCAGCCGTCGCTTCGGTATTGTCCTCATGCAGATGGCTGTCGAGCTTCCAGTATGCGTAGCTTCTAAGACCGCTGCGGCTGAAAATCATGGCATGCCCTGCGCGCAGCTCTTTGATATCGCGGTAAACTCCCTGTCCCGGTGTACGCGCCGGACCGATAATAAAGATTTCAGCCAATCCTTCCGCGCCTACAACCGGCTCCACTTTCGGATGCTGGAGCAACGCCTTAGGTTCGGAGCCGAAGACCAGGGTGCCCCCGATCATGCTGTAAAAGAAGGGCTTTACACCAAGCCGGTCACGCGCCATAAATACCTGTTCACGCACGCTGTCCCAGATGGCAAATGCGAAGATGCCGTTAAATTTATCGACACATGCAGGTCCCCATTCGATGTAGGAGACCAAAAGCACCTCCGTATCGCAATTCGTCCGGAAGTGATGTCCTCTTTTCAGCAGCTCCCGTTTGAGTTCCGCCGCGTTATACAACTCCCCGTTATATACTATGGTGTATAGATCCTCATCATCGTATACAAGCATGGGCTGTGCCCCGTTTTCCGGATCGATGACGCTAAGCCTCCGATGACCGAAGGCGCATGGATTGGAGATCCATGTTCCGTATGCATCTGGTCCCCTTTGGGTCAAGGTTTCCGTCATCTTAACGAGTGTCTTCGAATCCTGCGTCAAATCGCCACTCCATTGAACAAAACCAGTTATTCCGCACATGACGGCTCATCCTTTCTTTGTCGTTTATCCACCTGTTATCCTTCCTTATCAGGAATTTGCCTAATTTTCATTTGTCAAAGTGATACAGTTATATGCCGAAGAAGGGCATAAAATGTCTGTCCTTTAACGAAGACTACAGGGGATAACTTGTCACAAGAAGGGGGATGCTGTCATGGAAAAGGATAATGTCTGCGCTTTCCTTCACTTGTGTAACGCTGTAAGCTCAGCCATTAATTGAAGCTTATATCTGCCCCTTTTGCTTCCCATACTATATAGCAGGGGGGTGAGCGAAAGTGGCGTTCACGTATAAAAAGACGAAAGGCAACAAGTATGCCCACCAAACTGAATTTGCCGAGGAAGTCCTGAGCAAGAACGACAGAAATATGGCTGTTCCGCAAAGCCCAAGACGTTTTGGCAATAAATAAGTAACCCCTGCAGTGAAAAACCTCCGGAAGCCGGAGGTTTTCATTACATATAATGGAGGAGATATTTTTTGAATCTAAGCATATTCGCGCAAAACCTGAATGCCTTTAACAATATTGTAAATAAAGGTTCCGAAATAAATGATTACGAAGAGGAGAATATAGCCGAGAACCGAACCCGGGTGGTTGGCTCCAAATGTTAATATAAGCAGCGGAACCGCAGCGATGAAGGGCAGTATATGCGAGATCAGCGCACGTTTCGAATGCATGGCCACATATGGGTCTCTGGATGCGATCCAGACAATGATGGGGAAAATAAACGGCGCGAAGAATATGCTGAAATAGGATAAGGCCGATAACAATTGACGCATGGCGCAAGCTCCTTTGCATTAGTGTTGGTGTTATCATATTACCCTGAGCATCTCCCGATGATTCATTATTTAAAATTTCCCTTTGAATTTTACGAAGAATGAGTTATAATAATAAACGCATCACTTTTCATACATATTAAGTCCCAGTAGCTCAGCTGGATAGAGCAACGGCCTTCTAAGCCGTCGGTCGGGGGTTCGAATCCCTCCTGGGACGTACAAAAAGCCACTCTTCGGAGTGGCTTTTTGCTTTATAGAGGGATGAGAACCCATCGGGGTTCGTCGAAGCATAAGCATCGTTAGCATTCGCTTCGCAGTCAGCCCGAAGGGGCTGTATCCCTCCTGGGACGTACAAAAAGCCACTCTTCGGAGTGGCCTTTTGCTTTATGGAGGGATGAGAACCCATCGGGGTTCGTCGAAGCATAAGTATCGTTAGCATTCGCTTCGCAGTCAGCCCGAAGGGCTGTATCCCTCCTGGGACGTACAAAAAGCCACTCTTCGGAGTGGCCTTTTTGCTTTATGGAGGGACTGGACCTTGGAAAATAAACTATAATACAATAAATAGAGAAACCCTAATTTACTCCAAACAATCCGGAGATGCCCTATGAAAAAAAGAATCGTCCTGCTTGTAACTGCTTGTACAATGGCTGTACTCATCATCGCTGGTATTCGTAATATACTTGCTCCTACCGCAAAACCAGCACAAAATACGACTGCCATTGAAAAAACTGAAATCACAACCGAAGCCATGCAGCAAGAAACATCAGATATACCAAGCATGTTAATCTTGAATGTTGAAGATAAAGATGTTGAAATACAGCTTAACAGCCTGCCAGAGCTTGCAGCCTATTTGCATGAACAGGAGGACAAGCCTGGTGAGATCGCAAGATTACGTACATATCCGGTGAAGAAGACAAGTGAGGAAAATTTGTTTGTGATCGGTTATGGCTGTGGGACTAAACTTTGCAGCGGTTTAGAGCTGGTCAAAGTGACAGATGGCAGAACAGAAGGGCTGCGTATGCCAAGCGGGTTATTCATCAACAGCGTTACGTCAAAAGACCAGAACAAAGCAATTTTTCAGTATGGATCAAGTGAGGGTGGCATGGTAACGCGCAGTTTTATTGCTGTAGTAGACCTGAGAACACTCTCGAAAATACCCTTCGAATCGTCAGAAATGGAGTCGTTATACAGCGAGCATCCGCTGGTTCCTATAACAGAAGTACTATGGACAGGAAGCCGGACCATTAAGCTGACGGTAGCGGATATCACTGCGACCGATTTTGCTTCTTTGGAGCAATGGTATGCATCTGATTCGCAAAAGGTAAAAGAAGTATTGATTGAGCTAAGAGATAGATAAGAAACTACTGAGTAGTTTGGAGATTATAAAAGGGGCTGTCTCATAAATGGATTTCCCACGACATAGACAGCCTAGTTTTATTTTAGGAACCGAAAAAACTCAACAAAGGAGCGATTCTTCCGTTATTGGAGAACCGTCCCGCTGAAAACGGAAACGATTAAGGGTACGGAAGTCTGGACGTTGCCGTCAAGCCAGCCAAATGAAGGGGACGTGTTCCCGGACGGCTTTGGCGATTTGTCTTGAGGAATAGATGCGCTGTGTGCTAGGCGTAGATAATGACTTTGGTGAGCGTTTCAGGATGGTAACTGGTCACGGTCGCCTTGGTCCCGGGTTTTCACCGTAAAGGAGAATGAAAAAAATCTGGAGAGCACAGCGATTGGAACAACGGTCCGTTTACGCAGCGTCCACCCCAAGTGCTAACGTACATCCTACTCCAAAAACAGGGGTGTCCCAAGCAGCCATTTCATGGCGGACACCCCCTTTGTATTTGAATCCTTAACTTCAAAGCAGCGAGCAGGCGAATCAATCCCCAAAAAGCGTTAAAATCTTGAGTCCTCCTACAATAGCGGCAAAATCTCCGCCCATACCGCATCCAGAATCCCCTGTATATCGTCTTCATAACTATTGATAGCAACGACTGCATCCTTGCCTGGGATGACTACACAGAGCTGCCCATGCGCTCCATCGGCGCGGTAGGCCTCATGCGTGCACATCCAGAACTGGCAGCCGTAGCCTTGGCTCCAATCCGGGCTCCCCTGATTGTCGATTTGCTTGCGGGTCACAAAGTCAATCCAATCCGCAGGCACAAGCTGCTTGCCATCCCACTGCCCCTTTTGCAAAAGCATCTGGCCGAAACGGCTTAGCTCTTCATTGCTGATTTCAAGCCCCGCACATCCGAGTGTTACGCCCAGAGGAGAAGTCTCCCAGTTCACATCCTGAATGCCAAGCGGCTCGAACAAGCGCGGAGTCAAATAGTCTTTCACGGTTTGGCCGACTGCAGCTTGCACTAAAGCAGAAATAATAAAGGTATCTCCACTGCTATAAGTAAAGATATCTCCTGGAGCTCTGTCCAATGGAAGTGACATATAATATTTAACCCAATCTTTCTCCTGGAGTGAGGCTCTTTCTTCAGCCCACAGCGGGGGAGAATCATGACCGGAGGACATCCGCAGCAGATTGTATAACGTAAGTCCGCCCGGACGAAGGTCCGGGTCGTCTGTCAAGCTCATCTGGGCATATTGCGGGAAGTACTCTTGAAGCTTTGTTTCGAGCGAGAGTTTCCCTTCTGCAATTGCCATCCCCACAGCCATGCAGGTAAAGGATTTGCTGACGGAATGCTGAAGCCGCCGCTCATCGCTGCTTAGATCCCACTTAGCGACAGAAGTTCCCTTTAGAAGCACACGCACAGAAAGAACATTTAATCCTTGCTGGGTAACGCGGTTAACAAATCCGTCTAGTGATATGAGCATAGATATGGCCTTCTTTCTATTGAATAGAAACGTTTCCATGATATTCTTATAAACTAGAATCTATTACAAATCGAATGGCATGTCAATTCGATAAAGTTTACCGCTTACAATTTGCATTAATAACAAAAAAAGGGTTATTTATTACCGAAAAGTGAACAATGCCTTATCCATTATTAGGTTTTTTGAAATGCTAGTTGACATGACTTGTCTCGAGGATTATGATGTTATCGAAACGATTCGAATGAATCGCTTACAATTAAATAATAAATACAATGTTTGTTATTCAATTCATGGAATGTATGGGCTTTAAAGCTATACAGAACAGGCTGTAAGGCAGAATTTAGGCGGAACGGTCTCTTTTTTTGGAAAAGAGAGAAACGTTTCGTTTCAACGCCGCGTCTGGATGGTATATAAATACCGATGAGGGCTCTGGAACTGTCTGGAAATTGTCTTAAATGAAAGGGGTTACATATGGCGCATATAACGATAGACACAGGATCGCCTACTTTAAGAATGACAACCAGTATCCATGTGATCTCCCCTGTTGATACCGGTATACCGACAAACAGCACACTTTATCTGCTGCACGGTGCAGGTGACAATGCGAGTACATGGCACCGCTTGACGACGGTAGAGCTATACGCTGCCAAGTACGGCTGCACTGTTATCATGCCGGAAGTGAACCGAAGCTATTACACGGATATGGAATATGGTCTCGATTACTTTTACTATGTGACACAAGAGCTTCCGGAAATTTGCGGACGTCTGTTCCGTTTGAATGATGATCCCAAAAAGACTTTTGTCGCGGGCTTGTCCATGGGTGGATACGGCGCAATGAAAGCTGCACTTACTTACCCGGACCGTTATGCCAAAGCCGTATCGCTATCCGGAGTTACCGATATCCAGCAGCGTCTTCGAGATCCGAATATGGAGCCGGGGATGGCTAAGGAAATGCAGGCGGTATTCGGAACAGAGCTGACCATCAAGCCGGATCAGGATTTGTACGCGCTTGCTGCGAAACTCATCGAAGAGGGCGGAGAACTGCCTCCGGTGCTTTGCTGCTGTGGAACCGAAGATCCGTTTATCGGGATGAATCGTGAGTTTGCAGCTTATATGCAGAAAACGCCGTTCGACTTCAAGTATGCGGAAGGCCCAGGAACGCATGATTGGCTTTTCTGGGAAGAGCATTTGAAGACGGCATTTGACTTCTTGTTTAACGAAAAGAATTAAGTAAAGTGAGGCGATGCACATTGAAACCCGCAGCCTTAGGGCCTGACAAAAGTTTAAAAGGGCGTTCGAAATCCAACCCCTGGTTCAAGGAAATCTGGAAGCACCGTATGACGTACACCCTGCTCGTTCCGGGACTGATCTGGCTGATCCTGTTTGCTTACCTGCCGATGGGCGGCCTGTCCTTAGCATTCAAGCATTACAGAGCCAACGATGGAATTTGGGGCAGTCCCTGGGTGGGATTTGAAAACTTCAAATATGTTTTCCGGGATCCAACCTTTGCACAGGCCGTGTGGAGAACCCTATACGTCAATATTATCAAACTCGTCATTACGTTCCCGTTCCCGATTATTCTAGCCTTAATGCTGAATGAGCTGCGGATGGGGCGCACGAAGAAATGGTTCCAAACTGTGTTTACGTTCCCGCAGTTTTTGTCCTGGATTATCGTTTCCGGGATTGTCATCAACGTCCTTTCTTATGATGGGTTGCTGAACAGCACGCTGTCGCTTATCGGGCTGCCGACCATTAACTTTTTGGGCTCGGAAAAAATGTTTCTCCCGATGCTGATTATGACGGATATCTGGAAGTCGACGGGCTGGGGCGCCATCATCTTCTTGGCCGCTATTTCCGGAATCGATCAGGACCAATATGAGTCGGCGCAGATTGATGGCGCTTCGCGTATGCAGCAAATTTTCAAGGTTACACTGCCTAACATTCTTCCTACCGTAACCGTGATGTTCATTCTGAATGTGGGCGGTCTGATGTCCGCCGGCTTCGACCAGATCTTTAACTTGGCGAATGCGGCAACGCAGAATGTATCTCAAGTGCTGGACGTGTACATTTACCGGATTACGTTTCAATCTTCGACGGACTTTTCGTTCTCGACGGCTGTCAGCTTGTTCCGATCGCTCGTGAATATGGTTCTGCTGCTGGCTGCTGACCGGATAGCTAAATGGATGGGTGGAGACGGTTTATTCCGATAGGAAGGGAGTGTTAATAGATGAGTACCACAGCAGTAAAAAAACAGCGTAAATACCGCGTAGGTAAAATGACTGTCCTGGATTATATCCTGATGGTTGTGCTGATTATTTTATCCTTAATGATTCTGATTCCGTTCTGGAACGTTATTATGATTTCATTTTCCTCGCAAAAGGAATACGCAGATAATCCAATGATGCTGTTTCCGAAACATCCGACACTCGATGCATACAAAGCACTGTTTCAGGATGGAAGGATTCTTACAGGCTTTTGGAATACGATCAAGGTTCTGGTCGTTGGACTGCCGCTCAGCTTGTTCCTGACCAGTACGATGGCTTATGGTCTGAGCCGCAACAAATTTCCGGGCAAAAAGCTCATCTTTTTCCTGGTTTTGTTCACGATGATATTCAACGGCGGTATCGTACCGCTCTACTTGGTTATGAAGTCGCTGCATTTGACCGGCTCACTGTGGTCCGTCATTTTGGTAGGCAGCTTCAGTGCTTTTAATATGATTCTGATGATGAATTACTTCCAGGGTCTGCCGGAATCGCTAATGGAATCCGCAAGACTGGACGGGGCTGGGGAATGGAAAATTCTCTTCTCCATCGTTCTTCCGCTGGCTGCGCCGATCATGGCTACAATAACGCTGTTCTACGGCGTTGCGTTCTGGAATGGATGGTATGATGCCATGATATTCCTCCGAAAGGCGGAAATGCTGCCGCTGCAAAACGTGCTGAGGACGATCATTGTCGAATCATCAACCAACGTGTCCAACGCATCGAGTGTGGATGCAATCGGTAAGACAGGCTTCTCGACGGGAATGAAAATGGCTTCGGTCTTCGTTTCGATGATACCGATCATGTGTTTCTTCCCAATGCTGCAAAAGCACTTCGCTAAAGGGGTGTTAACAGGGGCTATCAAGACCTGATTCACTATATAAAATGAGCTAGAGGTTTAATGAGGTTTAACTTGCTTCTCCTTGATTTCATGATTTATTCAGGAGAAGTGCTTCCTTCTTTCTTTAGTTCAATTTATGTAATAGATTTTTGCCAAAAAATCTTAACAACATGGGGGTAAAACATGAAAACGAACAGAAAGATGCCTTTAAAACCGCTTTTGGCTATCGCAATGTCATTAGTTTTGATGACGGCAACTGCATGTTCCAAGCAGGACGCATCTGGTGGCAATGAGAAAGACGCAGACGGGAAATACAAGGACAAACTCAAAATTTCCGTCGCGCAAACGACCGAGGTGAAGGACGGTCAATTAAACAACGAGTTCCACAAGTTCTGGATGGACAAATTCAACGTCGAATGGGACTACAACTATATCCAGTGGGATTCCTGGGCTGAGAAGCTTCGCCTGTGGGTCAACTCCGGCGATCTGCCGGACGTAGCGAGCTGGAACTATGTGCATGGCGATTTCATGAACTACGTGGACCAAGGACTCTTGTATAAATTCCCGGATGACTGGAAGGAACGCTGGCCGAACATCGCCGCAGCTTACAAGCTGACTGGCCTCGGGGACAAGCTGGAAGAACTGACGGGCGGCACCTATATCTTGCCGAAACCGGTGTATTACCAGAACAAACCTGCAGATCCGCTGGTCAACCAAATCGGCGTTATCGCACTGCGCAAAGACTGGGCGAAAGCGGTTGGATTTGAGCTCAAGGATGAATACACCACAAGCGAATTGATGAAATACGCTGAGCTGATCAAAGAAAAAGACCCTGGTAAGCTCGGTTCGAAGCTCATTCCGATCTCTTATAACGCGGATGATGCTCTGACAAATATCATCATGGCTAATAGTGAGCACTCCCGTGTGGAATCTGCATTCTACAAAGGTGAGGACGGCAAATTCCACTGGGGTCCTGCAGACCCTGAGACCCTTACCGGTCTGAAATTGATGCAAAAGGCTTACAAAGAAGGTCTCTTGAATCCTGAATTCTATACATGGAAAAACAATGAAGGCGGCGACAACTTCAAAGTTAAAGGCGTAGCCGGAATCACCAGTCTTGGCGGTCTGGCATCGTACAGACAAGACATGGATAAAGCGATGAAGAAGAATCTGAATGTAAACAGCGATGACCTCGTTCATACAGCTATTGTTGTAGGCGACGATGGTAAATACCGCAACCTGGAGCAGCCGAACTTCTGGTCTTCTCTGATCTTCTCGCCGAACATCAGCAAAGAGAAATTCGAACGGATCATGGATCTGATCGAGTACTCGACAGGCGAAGAGGGACAATTGCTGCTGAATATGGGCTTTGAAGGCAAGGACTGGAAATATGATGATAAAAAAGAGCTTGTAAGTCTGCTGCCGGAAGGAACATCTCTGGAAGATAAATATCCATCGCGTTTTGAAGGACTTTACGTCCTCGGAGACGATTTCAGTATCGTCAACCCGGCCATTAAGAAAGAATACCGTGATACTGCAGTGAAGCATTTCCAAGATAAAGCGAAGCTTGGAAGTGAAGGCGGCAAACTTGCTGAGTATGATTGGGATGTCCAATTGTACGATTCCAAAGCCAAAAGCCAGGCATCATTTGAATACCAAAATGAATATGCCAACCTGATTCTGCAAAGCGGGGATCTGGAAGCTAATTGGAAGAAATGGGTACAAAGCAAACAATCGCTTGTTCAGCCGGTTCTGGATGAACTGAACAATCAGAAAAAGTAGGAATACCGCTTCAAAGTGAGTTGGTCTGAGGCCTCTGCCCGCAGTCCGAGTCTGTGGAACCCGGTGTGCAGAATGGTTTATTGCAGCCGGGTTCTTCTCTTCCAGGGTGGTTCCGGGATGCCTCTCTTAGGGGATGCATCTCCTGAACCATAAAGGAAGGGAATCTGAATGCTCTTCTGAATGAGGAATTTGCACAAACGATGAAAGCAGGAGACCTTCTGCCTTTCCCGTATACATTGGACATCGGGGTTTGTGCAAGCTCCTGAGAAAGGAGAAAGAATCTAAGAGACTGCCTGATGAAAACTCTATGATTCTATAATGAAGGTTTTTTTCGGCATATGAGCCGCTTAACTGCAACTTAAAAATAGCAACCGGTTCAATTAATTTTAAGCAGGTAGTGGAGGGGAACTGTATGGATATTCAGCAATTACAAGGCCTTGTAAAACAAATGACACTTGAAGAAAAGATTGCCCAATTGCTGCAGCTTACCGCCCATTTTCATGAAGGCACGGACAACGAAGGACAAGTGACGGGCCCGATGGAAGAAATGGGAATTACCGAATCGATGGTAACAGCCAGCGGTTCCGTACTCGGTCTTTCGGGTGCGCAGGCCATTATAGATGTACAAAATTCATATCTAAGCAAAAGCCGTCTAGGCATTCCGCTCCTGTTCATGGCTGATGTGGTGCATGGATTCAAGACTATTTTTCCAATTCCGCTGGCAATTGGCTGCTCCTGGGATACGGAACTGGCCGAGAAAAGCGCGGAAATCGCCGCAAGAGAATCTGCCGTATCGGGTATTCATGTAACGTTCGCACCCATGGTGGATCTGGTTCGTGATCCGCGCTGGGGAAGAGTCATGGAAACAACAGGAGAAGATCCATATCTGAACAGCCTGTTTGCACGGGCATTCGTCCGCGGCTATCAGGGAGATAATCTGAAGGAGGATCCTGACCGCCTTGCAGCTTGCGTGAAGCATTTTGCGGCGTATGGTGCTCCGGAAGGCGGACGCGATTACAATACGGTTAATATGTCTGAACGGAATTTGCGCGAATCTTATTTGCCGGCCTATAAAGCAGCGCTCGATGAAGGCTGTGAAATGGTCATGACATCCTTTAATACGGTTGACGGTATTCCGGCTACAGGCAATGAGAAGCTCATGCGCGGAATTCTGCGCGACGAGTGGGGATTTGATGGGGTGCTCATATCTGACTGGGCTTCGATTCGTGAAATGGTCGCACATGGAGCGGCTGAAGATGATTGCGAAGCAGCCTATCGGGCTATCCGTGCGGGGGTGGATATCGAAATGATGACGCCTTGTTATGTTCAGCATCTACCGAAGCTGATGGAGAGCGGCCGGGTGGATGAAGCGCTGATTGACGAAGCTGTACTGCGTATTCTGCGTTTGAAGGAAAAACTCGGACTCTTCGAAAATCCGCTTCGTGCAGCAGACCCTGATAGAGAACGCGAGGTTATTTTCTGCGCTGAGCATCGAAACGTTTCTTATGATCTTGCAGCCAAGTCCAGCGTTCTGCTTAAAAACAATGGCCTCTTGCCGCTTCAAACCGATGCAAACGTGGCTTTAATCGGTCCTTTTGCTCAAAGTGATGACATTCTCGGCTGGTGGTCCTGCGTTGGAGCGAAGGAAGATGCAGTTCAGCTTGGCAAATCGCTGCAAGAGCGGCTGTCCGGAGGCAAACTCAGCATTGCCGAAGGTTCCGGCATCGACAGCATTACACAGCAGCAGATTGAAGCAGCTCTGGAAGCAGCGCGAAACGCTGATATTATTGTTTTGGCATTAGGTGAAGATTCAGCAATGAGCGGTGAGGGGGGCTCGCGGACGAACATCCGTCTCCCAGAGGCGCAGCTTGAGCTGGTGAAACAGCTGAAAACACTTGGCAAGCCGCTGGCAGCCGTTATTTTTAACGGCCGTCCACTCGACCTAAATGGTATTTTCGAAGAGGCGGATGCAGTGCTGGAAGCATGGTTCCCGGGCAGTGAAGGCGGGGCTGCTGTCGCAGATATTCTGATTGGTAATGTGAATCCTTCCGCTCGTTTAACCATGTCCTTCCCGCAATCGGTAGGCCAGGTTCCGGTCTACTACAACCATTTCAACACAGGCCGTCCGCTGGATCCTCAAAAAACGGAGGAACGTTACGTTTCCAAATATATCGACAGCCCGAATGATCCTCTGCTTCCGTTTGGATTCGGACTTTCGTATACCAACTTCGAATATAGTGATTTGACGATTTCAAGCCAGGAAATGAAGGCCGGAGACCCGCTGACGGTTCAAGTCAAAGTGACGAACACGGGAGACAGAGCGGGAGTGGAGACCGTACAGCTGTATATCCGCGATATCGCGGGTGAGGTTGTACGTCCGATGCGCGAGCTCAAAGGTTTTGAGAAACTGGAACTAGCGCCAGGAGAAAGCGGCACTGCGACCTTTACTCTGACAGAAGAACAGCTACGGTACCATCACTCTGATCTCAGCTTTAGCAGTGACCCGGGAACATTCCAGGTATTTGTCGGACCCAATAGCCGCGACACCTTGGAGCAGTCTTTTAAATTGATCTGAGTTTAGTTACGGAAATTCATCAAATACAGATTCCGGAAAGACTCCTTATGTCTTGCCGGGATCATCACATACTGTAAAAAAGAATAGCTGCCTTGAAAAACAACCGTCTTCTGCCGGATTGTTTAACAGGATAGGAGGAATAAACATACATGACAGCCACCATGACGAATTCTAAGCTTAACATTCAAGCAGGTGATCTGTGCTTTACATTTTGGAAAAGCGGAGATTTGTATCAGGCCGTTAGCGGCCGGACGATGATCAATCAATTGATGACAAGCCCTCTTGAAGGGTCTTTGAATAACTTATACCTGCGTATCCATAACGATTCGGGCATCTCTTCTTACCCGCTGCTTGGACTTCATTCCCGAAGTACGGTTAGCACCGGGGGGAACCGGATGGTGTGGGAAGGAACTGCTGAAGATGTTCAATACCGAGTGACCTTTGCCTTATCAGCTCAGGGTGTATGGTTCTGGGATGTGGTTACTCACGGTGAAAACGTGAAGATAGACATCATTTACGGGCAGGATATCGGCAATGCGGATGTCGGAGCTGTACGCAGCAATGAGGCATACTTATCTCAGTATATCGATCATTCTGTTTTCGAGGACAAGGATCATGGCTATGTGGTTTGTTCGAGACAGAATCAGCCGCAAGGCGGGACGTTCCCTTATATACAGCAAGGCTCTCTGACTCGTGCGTCAGGTTATTCAACCGATGGTTTTCAATTTTTTGGACTGTCTTACAAAGAAACGAATATACCGTCATGCCTAAGTCAAACTGGGCTTGCCAATGAAATCTACCAATACGAATTTGCCTACACGGCGCTCCAGTCAGAGCTGGTTTCGCTCAATGGTGAAGCTCGCTTTGTATTCTATGGCCTTGTGAAAGCTGACCACGCTTCTGCAGTGACGGAGCTGGAATTCAAGGATGAAGTGCAGCAAGCTTGGGATGCCTATCAGGCTGAAGAAATGAAAGAACCGATGCAAAAGCTTTCTCCGATTAGTCTTAAAAAAGTCATGGGTGATCCGCTGCAGACGCTTTCCATGACGGATGAAGAAGTGAATTCGCGTTTCCCGAGCCATACAAGACATCAGGAAGAGCGTGAAGACGGGCAATTGATTGCTTTCTTTACGGATTCCTACGAACATATCGTTTTGAAGGAAAAGGAACTGCTCGTTGAGCGTCCACATGGACATATCCTGATGAGCGGAAACAATGTGCAGTTGGGGGCCAAGGTGGTTACCACCACTTCATATATGTATGGTATTTTCAACTCGCATCTTGTTGTAGGCAATACGAACTTCAATAAAATGATGAGTAATGCTCGCAGTGCCCTTAACATTCCCAAGACCTCTGGCCAGCGGATTTACATGGAACTGGATGGTCAATACCAGCTGCTCACGATGCCTTCCTTGTTTGAAATCGGCTTTAACTATGTGCGCTGGTATTACAAAACGAGTGACGACATGCTGATCATTACAAACTTTACGACTGTGGATACGCCAGAGGTTCGTCTGAATGTGCGTTCCGAAAGTGGCAAAGCCTACCGCTTCCTGGTGACCAACCAGATCACCATGGAAGTGAATGAATATGAGAAGCCGGTTCGCATGACGAATGATAACGGCATACTTACTTTCTACGGCGGGCAGGATGCAATCCGCATGGAAGCCTATCCGGATCTGCAATACCGGATGTGGGTTGAAGGTGCAAGTGTTGAAATCGGTGATGAAACCGTGCTTGCTGATGGTGTCCAGGCCGGCTGCGCGTCCCTGGTGACGATGAAGATCGATTCTACCCAGGAATGGACACTTACGGTTCAAGGATTGCTCGATGGAGAGGAACTTCCGTCGTCTACCAAGAATATAGAAGAAGAGATTGTAAAATATCATGATTTTTATAAGCAGGTTATGAACGAATTCCATCTTACTGGGGCAGATGGATCAGAAAAGGATGATTTATTTAAAGTCAACGCGTTGGCCTGGTGGTATACGCATAATATGCTCGTCCATTATTCGGTCCCGCACGGTCTTGAACAGTATGGCGGAGCGGCCTGGGGAACCCGGGATGTATGCCAGGGTCCTACCGAATATTTCATGGCAACGCAAAAATTCGAACAAGTCCGCGATATTCTGCTTACAGTCTATACCCATCAATATGAAGATGATGGAAACTGGCCGCAGTGGTTTATGTTTGACCGTTATGCGCCTGTCCAGCAGGAAGAAAGCCATGGAGATATTATCGTATGGCCGCTAAAGGTACTTAGTGATTATTTGACGGCTACACAGGATTACAGTATTTTGAAGGAAAAGGTTTCCTATACCATGAAGGGGAGCTTCCAGTTTACGGAGCAAACATTTACGGTATTGGAGCATGTGAATAAAGAAATCGGTTATATCCGGAGTCATTTCCTGCACGACACTTACTTGTCTTCTTACGGAGATGGAGATTGGGATGATACGCTCCAGCCTGCGAATGCACAGCTCAAGAAGTATATGGTCAGCAGTTGGACGGTTGCATTGACTTACCAGACATTAACCCAGCTTTCTGCGGCATTGCTTCCTGAAGAGCCAGCGCTAGCGGCAGAGCTTCAGGAAATGGCTTCCGGAATCAAACGCGATTTTAACCAATACATGCTGCAGACAGAAGTCATTCCTGGTTTCCTTTACATGGAAGATCCGGATTCAACCAAACTGATGCTGCATCCGACAGATACCGAGACCGGCATCCAGTACCGTTTGCTGCCGATGACACGGAGTATGATCGCAGAGCTTCTGGATCCGGAGCGTGCAAAGGCGCATTATGATCTGATCAAGGAAAAGATGTTCTTCCCTGATGGCGTCCGCTTGATGAACCGTCCTGCCCAATATGCAGGTGGAGTCAGCACGCATTTCAAACGGGCGGAGCAGGCTGCAAACTTCGGACGTGAAGTAGGGCTTCAATATGTGCATGCCCACATCCGGTTCGTGGAAGCCATGGCGAAGCTGGGACATGCTGACGATGTATGGAACGGGCTAAACGTTATTAACCCGGTAGGTATTCGTGATGTGGTTCCGAATGCGGAAATTCGCCAAAGTAATTCTTATTTCAGCAGCTCGGACGGCAAGTTTAATACACGTTATGATGCTCAGACGAATTTTGATGAGCTTCGCAGCGGCAAGGTTCCGGTGAAGGGCGGCTGGAGAATCTATTCCAGTGGACCGGGGATCTACATGAATCAGCTGATTTCTAACGCACTTGGAATACGTCAGGACCATGAAGGGCTTGTGGTAGACCCTGTGCTGCCTTCTTCATTGGATGGTATGCATTTTGATTTCCAATATAACGGAGTGAAAGTAACCTTTATCTATCATATTACCGGAGCTCCCGTTAGCAAGGTCGTCCTGAATGGAAAGGCACTGAATACCGAGAGAATATCCAACCCTTACCGTGAGGGCGGAGCACGCATTTCAAGAGAAGCCTTTGAGGCAGCGATGAATGGTGAACATAATGTAATTGACATTTTTATGTAATTTCAAGGCGATCTTTAGGGATCGCCATTTTCCATAGGTATATAGATCTGCGTCATGTGAACGAAGTAAGAATGGAGCTAACCAAAGTAAGGAGCGAGGACCATTGGTAAGTATAAAAGATATCGCCAAAAAAGCCGGGGTTTCAATTTCAACGGTATCTTATGCGCTTAACGGAAGCAGCAAGGTAACGGACGAGACAAGCTCAAAAATACTGGCCATCGCCAGAGAATTGAACTACGTGCCCAACGCGGCTGCAAGAACATTAAAAAAGAGGGAATCCAGAATCCTGGGTGTGTTCCTGACAGATTTTAAAGGTGATGTATACGGGGAACTGCTGGATGGGATGAAGGAGGTTTGCAATTCACAAGGTTATGACCTGATCGTGTGCAGCGGCAAGCAGTCTCACCGGATGCTGCCGGAGCGTATGATCGACGGCGCAGTGATCCTGGACCATACATTTTCCAGTGAAGAGCTTCTTAAATATGCGGAACGCAATCATAAAATCGTCGTATTGGACAGGGAACTGGAACACCCGAACATTAATCAGGTATTGCTGGATAACAAAGCCGGGGCAACATTGGCTACAGAGTATTTGGTTGAGCAGGGGCATAAGAAAATTTATGTTGTTTCCGGGCCTGAGGGATCGTATGACTCTACGCAGCGGATGAAAGCTGTGAAGATGGTAGCGGACCGGGCCGAGGACGTGGAATGGATTGAAATCCAAGGGGATTTCAAGAAGAGCGGCGGTGAAAAGGCTGCGGAGCAGATCATGCAGGAATACACGGAGCCGGTAGCTGTGTTCTGTCTTAATGATGAGATGGCGATCGGTCTTTGCAACCGGATTGCCGATACCGAATTCAAGATTGGTGAGCATGTTCATCTGATCGGCTTCGATAATATCGAGCTTACCCGTTACATGCAGCCGCGGCTGGCCACCATTGATTATTCCAAGCGGAAATGGGGGGCGCTCGCGTCGGAGCAGTTGATCAAAATTATATCCGGCGAAAAAGTGGATCATGAGCGTATTTATGTCACCCTTGTAAAGGGAGACTCTGTCGGAACAGAAACCACAAGGAACGTACCCCGTCCAAACTAACAAATGACCCGAAGAGACACTTGAAAACAGGTGCTTCCTCTCGGGTCATTTGTATATTTTCCGGCTTCTTGCCTCAGACAGACTTCTATATCATATATCGGAGCTGTCTGGCATAAGGGCCAAGTACAGGGCTGTTTTCGAGATAGGAGGCATAGACGCGGAGCAGTGTCTGGTTGGGATTTATCTGCATCAGTTCCTTCCGGAGCATACGGATCACGTCTTTTAGCTCATTTTGCAGATGCTCCGCCATGGGCAGATCATCGATTTGTTCCTCCAGGGAATCCAGAAAGCTTTGAATAGTTGCCACCCGCGTATGAGGGTCGACCGGATTCAGTTCGTTATAATAGACGTTCTTTTGGTTCATCACGGGCGTTGGTTTATTTTCAACGATATCACGCACGACTGCATCCATACGCTCCTCGATAAAACCGGAGAGTTCAGCCATCGGCAGTGAAATCACCTTTTGAATAGCGTAGGACAGATACTCTCTCAGCATTCCTCTGAAAATAATGACAACATCCCATATATGAGACTCGATTGTCTCTCCATATGCTTCATAAAAAAAGTCGCGGTGCAGTTGAAGAAGGGTTACTCTTTTCTTCTTCCAGGCGGCAATGAAATGCTCGTTATCCTTGACCGGCAGCTCTTTGAATTCACTCGTAAAGTAGTAGTTTTCAAGCATGTACTGCAATTGGAATTCAATCTTCCGCCGCAGCTTCTCTTTGGGTGGAGATTGCTGTTCGAAATCCAGTTCTCTTGCACGGGTGAACATCGTCTGATGACATGCCACAAAAACGGCGGTGAAGAGCTCTTCTTTTGAAGGGAACAGCTTATATATGCTTCCTTTTGCCATGCCGCAGGCTTCGGCAATTTCCTTCATCGAAGCCGCAACATATCCTTTTTCTTTAAATATCTCCATTGCTGTGTTCACAACTTGCTGTCGTTTCAATGCTTCCATAACGTCCACCTCATCTTGTATTTTGACATGCCGGCATGGGAAGGTCAATGGTGTGGATTGACGGCAGGAACCCGAGAGTCATATAATGAACTTGCGAGTTTTTTGAACACACAAGGAGGTGAACCAAAGCGTCATGCTTTGGAACATATGAAAATAGCTCAAGAACTGGAAATGCTGGAATTGTCCATCCCGGGCTCCGGTATGGTGCTGCATCCGGTGGTGATCGGCAGCAAAGATAGCTGGGTACTGGTGGATACGGGGATGCCAGGTCAATATGGAGCTATCAAGGAGTTGGTGCAGCAGGCTGGTTATACAGCTTTGGAACCAGGATCCATTATATTGACGCATCAGGATGTTGATCATGTGGGAAGCCTTCCGCAATTCTTGGATGGGAGTCACGGGACTATGGAGGTGTATGCCCACAAAGATGATCAGCCTTATATCGACGGTGAACTTCCATTTATCAAGCTGCGTCCGCAGGTAGTCGATATGCTCCGGAAGTCGCTGACGGAAAAAGAATATACCGGATTTGAACATGCCTTTTCCAAGGAATCGCCTGCCCAGGTTACTCACATCGTTGCTGAAGGGGATGTACTTCCTTTTGGCGGCGGACTCACCGTCATTCACACACCGGGACATACGCCCGGACATATCAGTTTATATCATGCAAACAGCAAAACGCTGATTGCCGGTGACGCATTAACGGTCAATAACGGCGAGCTTTGCGGACCGAATCCGCCGGTTACACCTGATATGAATCTGGCACTGAAATCCGTCCGTAAATTCAAGGATTATGATATTGAAGCGATTATTTGTTATCATGGCGGTGTCTTCAAAGGTGATATCCAGAAACGGATTGATGAGCTGACGGCGGATGTCCAGTAAAGCGGTCCGGCTTATCTATACTCTATTCTGCGGCATCATTGGCGCAATTATTTTTCAATGGATTCATATGCCGATCCCATGGCTGCTTGGGCCTATGATATGCACCTTGATCGCTTCGAAGTCATTCAAGCGGGTTAAGCCGTTGTGGCCGCCAGTTCTCCGTAATGCAGGGATGATTATAATCGGCTATACGGTCGGACTATCCTTTACGCTGGAGACGCTGCAGCAAATTGGACGGCAGCTGCCGTCCATGATTCTGCTGACGGTCCTTCTGCTGTTATGCAGTTTGATGATTGCCTCGTTGGTATCGCTGCTGTCAGGGGTCCCGTTTCCAACAGTACTCATGGGAAGCATCCCCGGTGGATTGACTCAAATGATACCGCTGGCTGAAGAGATCAAAGGTATTGATATTACTGTCGTGACCTTTTTGCAGGTTTCACGATTGATGATGATCATCTTCTTTGTGCCGCTGCTTGTTTTCAGTCCCTTGTTTGAAGGTGCAGGCGGCAAAACGGTCGAAGGGGTTGTGCACAGTGCTGCTGCCGCAAGCTGGGAGGGACTGTTTCCCCACATTATTGTGTTTGCGGTTCTCTGCACTCTCTTTGCCATCGTGGGGCAGCGTTTCAAATTCCCGACAGCTTATCTGCTCGGGCCCATGATTGCAACCGTTCTTCTTAACTTATCCGGCTATACGGGTCATGCTTTGCCAACCGTATTTCTGAACGCCTCACAGCTGGTGATCGGGATATATGTAGGAATGCTATTGAAGCCTGAGCAGCTAGGGAATAAGCTGCGGATTATCATACTGGCGATTTTCAGTGGAGCTTCGCTGATCGTATGCTCCATCGGTCTCAGCCTGCTGCTTACCAAGCTCCACACCGTTTCCATGGTAACCGCCTTTTTGGGTTTGGCCCCCGGTGGTATGGATCAGATGGGGATCATCGCTAAAGAAGCGGGAGCGGATCTATCCGTTGTGATTTGCTACCAGCTGTTCCGAACATTGTTTATATTCCTGGCGGTGCCTCCGCTGTTAAAGGCTATCTTTAAAGCGATGGCCCGTAAACAGCCTTCTGGCAGTTAACAGATTTTTATACAAAAAAAGCTCCACTGCCTGTGATCAGGTCAGTGGAGCTTTTTAAAATTCAGCTTAGGAGCATCAATATAATGGACGAGAGGGATAAGCAGGCGCTGATCAAATAGATGAAGACAACGGCCTGTTTCGGACTAAGCCCCCAGGAGATTAGGCGGTAATGAATCTGACTGCGGTCTGCCTTATACACCGGTTGTCCGTTCAAATAACGCTTGATCACAACATAGATGTTATCAAAAATCGGAACTCCGAGCGCCAGCACCGGCACCAGGATTGAAATAACGGTAACCTGTTTGAATGCCCCGTCCAGTGCAATTATGCCAAGCATAAACCCGATGAAGGTTGCACCTGCATCCCCCATATAGATTTTGGCTGGCGGCTTGTTGTATTTCAGATAGCCGAGCGCAACACCGACGAGAATGATCGCCATAATGGCTGAGTGGGACTGGCCCTTGGCAATCGCCACAACGAAGAGGGTCAATGCCGAGATGCCGGCTACGCCTCCGGATAGACCGTCAAGTCCGTCCATGAAGTTAATGACCGTGGTCACACCGAAGATCCATAGAATGGTCAAAATGAACTGGAGCCATTCGGGAAACACGATCATATGGCCTACAAAAGGAATGGTTACTCCGACAAACGAAATACCGGAGAAATAAACAATAACAGCTGCCGCCACCTGAATCACGGTTTTCGGCAGGGCTGCAAAATCCTTGCCCCGCGTTTTATACCAGTCATCCACCATTCCGATTCCCATGATCAGGAGTGATCCGGCAATGACACCAGCCATTTCACGGTCCCAATGACGTGTCAATATCAGATACGGAATCATGAACCCAAGGAAAATGGCGATGCTCGCCAAATGAGGTACCGGTTCCTTATGAATTTTCCGGCTGGTGGGTCTGTCGACGAAATCAACCCGAATCGCCAACTTCCGCAGAGGTGGGATGAGTGCGAGCACAATAACGAGCGATAATATAAATCCGATTACATACACGATTTTTTGGCCTCCATAACTTCAGTTAACAATAGGACACATGCAATAACTTCCATATTCAGGCATATTTCTGGGATAAGCTCTATTTCTAACTAGGATAATACCTATTTTTACAAAAGACAACGATAAATATTTAATATTTCCATAACATACCAATCGAACGCTTTTAACAAATGTATACGAAAATAGACCTATATCCATTAAGCGATAAGAAAAGGGTGAGCCATTTGAAAAATAATAAAATGTTCCAAATTCTTGCGGCAGCTGCACTGGTAACGACAGCCCTGTCGGCAGGAACCGCCGAAGCTGCAACGGCAAAAGCACCAGTCAAAAGTCCTGCTTCCAAAACGACAGCGGCTAAATTTGCTGTAACGACAACGCAGATTTTGGTAAACGGTCAAAGCGTTTCCGTGCAAATGCTCCAAGCGGGGAATGGCAAACTGATTGCGGTTGGCGACCTGGTTAAGGCCTATGGAGCGGCTGTCACCTCCTCCAAAGGAGTCATCACAATCAAATCGGACAAAATCGGACATAGCCTGCAGCTTCAAACAGGCTCTAAAACATTCAAGCTGGACGGAGAAGCGCATTCTTTTACAACAGCTCCGCTTATGCAGGATAACCGTTCGTATGTCGAGCTGAAGCCGGTTGTTCTTGCACTCGGTGGTGAAGTTTTGGATGCCGGACAAACCCTTCAGATCCTGACGAAAGAAAGAATCGCTGGAAGCTTCGCTTCCGTAAACTTTGACGCTCAGGGCCAAGTGATTGCCATTAAGGATGATGCGGATCCGGCTCAACTATTTCACCTGAATACCGATTACAGCTCACGTTTATTATCTTCAGACAACAACGTCTTGAATATGTCAATTTCTCCGAATGGGGATTCAGCTGCCTACACAGATGAAACTGGACAGCTTTACCTGACCAGCTTATCGGGCGGCCAACCGTTAAAACTTGGCGCGGATACTTCAGTGAAAACAGATTTGGCCTGGTCTGCTGACGGTAAAAAAATCTATTTCGTGCAAGGCGACAAACAGGAAAAAATCTCATACATAGCGGTTGATAGCGGCAAAATCACCGAGATTTTGGCCGACAAGGTTGAAAATAAATCCGAAGTTCATGTCTCGTCTGATGACAAGAAAATTGCATATATCGTGAACATTACGGGCGTAGCTCAAAGCGATAAGGACAGCACGGAGGATTCGCTCAAGATTGATTACTCCGGTGCAGGAGAGCAAATCTACACACTTGATCTTGATGTGAAGGATGCCAAGCCGGCAGCCCTGACAACCTCCAGTGATAATAAATTGTATCCGGCATTTCTCACGAACGGCAGCATCGCTTTCCTGAGTGCCGATTCCGAAAACAGCAGTGCCAAAGGCGTGATTAAGTCCATTTCTGCTGATGGAAAAATCCAGGATCTGATCGGTGACGTAGACATGGCTCTGAGTGCAGCAAGCGCGAATGGTAACATCGCTGCAGCAGGGGTAGCCGCTGATGGCAGCACGAAGGTTTATAGCGTCGTAGATGGTATTAAAACCGAGCTCTACAGCACAAAGTCGGATATTACTGATCTGGCAATCTCATCAGATGGTACCCGCGTTGCGATCATTGCAGACGGTAAAGTCATCGTCGTTCAAAACGGTAAAGCAAGTCAGCTTACCAAATAATTTGTTCCAAATCGAGAGGAGATTATTCACATGAAACTATTTAAAAAAATGTCCCTGATGGCTGCAGCTTCACTGGTAGCCGTATCTACACTGGTAGGTTCCGCATCTGCGGCTTCGAGTTTGTCTGGAAAAATTACAATTAACGGTTCCACAGCACTGCTCCCACTGACGCTCCAAGCGGCAAAGGAATTCCAAAAGCTCAACCCTAAGGTGAAAATCGCAGCTTCAGGTAAAGGCTCCGTTACAGGGCCGCAGGCCGTGAAAAAAGGCATCGCCGAGATCGGCGCATGCGATTGGGATGCAAGCATGGATGTTCCCGGCTTTAAAGCCTTTGACGGACAGGTGGCAAACAAGGTTGCGGTGATTCCGTTTGCGACGATTGCCAACAAAAACGTAAAGGTCAACAATCTGACCACAGAACAGCTGAAAGGCATCTACTCCGGCAAAATCACGAACTGGAAGGACGTTGGCGGCGATAATGCGGACATTGTTGTCATCACCCGCGCATTCGGCTCCGGCACACGCGTCAACTATCAGACTAAAGCACTGGCAGGCGGCGACATCGTGAAAAAAGAGAAAAATTACAAAGAAGTGGGTTCCAGCGGCGATATGAAAACGGCTGTAGCCACGACTCCAAATGCAATCGGATATATCGATCTGGTGTATGTAAACAGTGATGTGAAGGCGATCAGCTACAACGGTGTGGCTCCGACGACGGACAATGTCATTAACGGAACTTATAAAATTTGGGCTTATGGATACTACATGACTAAAGGACAGCCTACCGGTGCAACCAAAGCTTTCATTGAATATGTACAAAGCCAAAAGTTCCAACAAGGCTCACTCAAGAAACTGAAATTCATCCCAGTCTCCGCTATGCACTAAACGCAAGTAGAGGCAGCACCCGGTTTGAATAATAAAGATGTATTCTACAGCCAGCCCTGATCGGATATGGGGCTGGCTGCTTTATAGGAGGAAACCTTGTGAGCACGTCCACCCAGCAAGTTGTGCCCGAAGATCACGCATTATTCATGAAGCCATCCAGCAAGGGCCGGTTCAGCCGATATATGCGTGTACGGATGGCAAATCGGCTATTTAAGTATTATTTTCTGTTTAGCATATTGGCCCTGTGCTTTGTTCTCGGATTGGTCATCTTTTTTATCGGCAAAACAGCGCTTCTTACCTTTTCACATATTTCCTTCGCTGAATTTTTCTTTTCTTTTAATTGGACACCGGAGGAAGATCATTTTGGCGCGGCGGCAATTATCGTTAATACGCTCTCGCTTACGGCACTGACCTTGGTGCTGGCGGTTCCAATTGCTGTGGGATTGGCGATACTCATCGCTGAAATTGCCCCAAAATGGATCAAAAATATAATGCGTCCGGTTCTGGATCTGTTGGTCGGCATTCCTTCCATCGTCTACGGATATTTGGGTTTAACCGTTCTGATCCCCTTTTTGCGGAGACTGAGCGGTGAAAATTTGGGCGACGGATTACTTGCAGCAGCATTGGTTCTAGCATTGATGGTCCTGCCGACAATTTGCCGCATTAGTGATGAGGCCATCTCCATGGTTCCGAAAAAATACCGGGAAGCCGCATATGCGTTGGGATCAACGCGTCTTCAGGTGATGATGAGAGTGGTTATTCCTGCGGCGGGCAGAGGGATTATTACTGCGGTTATCATGGGTATGACACGGGCTATTGGCGAAACAATGGCGGTTGTGATGGTGATCGGAAATACAGCTCAGCTGGCGAAGACGCTCTTTACACCGGCATCCGTGCTCACAAGCAATATCGTCATGCAGATATCTAATGTAGAATTCGACTCGACCTGGAACTATGCTCTGCATATGATGGCATTTCTGCTGCTTGTCATTTCATTTATTCTTATTCTGTTTATCCGTTATCTTGGACGGAAGGGAAGTGCAAAGGCATGACAGACATGACGCGCAGCCGCAAGATGCAAAGATCGCTTGTTTATAACAAGCTGGCAACATTTGC
Source organism: Paenibacillus sp. J23TS9 (assembly GCF_018403225.1). Lineage (NCBI taxonomy): Bacteria > Bacillati > Bacillota > Bacilli > Caryophanales > Paenibacillaceae > Paenibacillus > Paenibacillus sp. J23TS9. The sequence continues at coordinate 357,569 of NZ_BOSG01000005.1, forward strand.
TTTTTACGGACTTGGAGCACTCGTGCTGCTCCTGATCCTGTGGCTCCTTCTGACCATTCTTGGCAGAGGGCTTCCCGGACTGTCTTTGGATTTTCTGATGAAACTGCCAGAAGATATGGATGCCGGGGGTGGCATCGGGCCGGTTTTGTTTAATTCCTTCTATATTCTGTTCCTGTCGCTGGTTATTTCGATCCCCATTGGGGTAGGTGCCGGCATTTACATGGCAGAATATGCACCGGAAAATAAGTTTACAGAAGTGCTGCGCATTTGTGTGGAGAGTCTCTCCTCTGTGCCTTCGATTGTATTCGGTATGCTCGGCTTGGCGATCTTCGCGGAGTACTTCCAGATCGGTTTAACGATTCTGGGCGGCGCAGTCAGTCTTGCTTTTCTGAATCTGCCGATGCTGGCGCGGGTAACGGAGGAAGCCGTACGTGCAGTTCCAACGGATGTGAAAAATGCTTCTTATGCACTTGGAATGACCAAGTTCCAGTGTATCCGCACCGTGGTTTTACCGATGGCACTTCAGGGGATTATTACGGGCATCTGCCTTGTGGCGGGCCGTGCATATGGTGAATCGGCCGTCATTTTATTGACAGCGGGTCTCAGCACCTCGGGAGAAATGTGGGACTTCAATTTATTTTCCCCCGGCGAAACGCTTGCCGTTCATCTCTGGTATGTCCAGTCGGAGGCAATCGTTGAGGATGCCGCGCAGATTGCCGATAGATCGGCAGCGGTATTGGTCATTATCGTTTTGCTCATCAATCTGTTGTTCCGTATTCCGCTCTGGATCAACAACCGCAAGCTTAAGCGGTAGCAGTTGATACAATATAAGAACCTTCTTACCCGTGAGGATAAGAAGGTTCTTTTTGGTTTGCCCGTCTTGATGCCTGCCTGGAAAATGCCATCAGCTGGTCAGCGGTATATTCGAGGGTTGGTGCGGGGGTAACTCCGGAAGACCTACCATGCTTTCTTGAGCTGTGCAGGGGTAACTTTTCGGAAATTCGTCCGTCTATATATAAAGAAGCTATTCGTCTTGGCGATGCATTGGCCTTGGATATTAATGAGGAGATTGCCGAGCATTTAAGCGCCGGTATTGTAAATCTGGGGAATTTGTTTGATTGGCGGGGCTGCGGTTGTACTGCGTCATATTTTCCGGTTTTCCCTGGCAGAGACCTGAATCTTCCGCTAAATATCTACATATATTGGTGTTGAACGATGACGGATCGCGGAGTACAATAATTCAGCAGGGTTTTGCAGCAATGCCAGGAGGCGTTGTCCAAAACGCGATTTTGAATTTAGAAAGGTACTGATTGAAATGTCATGGCTTAAAAACAGGGATCTCAAGCAGCTGCTCCGCTTGGCTCCTCTCGCACTTATGCTTGTTTTTCCTTTTCTGGGCAGCCTATATCATTTGGTGAACCAGCCGACGGATAAAGTATATTCACTTGTTACACCCCTGGATCAGGCGACGCCTTTCATTAAATATTTCGCTCTTCCGTACGGAGTCTGGATTTTCTACATTTACGTCTGTCTGGTCTATTTTTTCTTTCGGGATCGTCCTTCCTATTACCGCTCGCTGCTGGTATATACAATTTGCGCACTTACCTGCTACGGCGTCTATTTGGTGTTCCAAACTACTGTGCCGCGGCCGGAAGTGATCGGAAACGATCCTTTTTCACAGCTGACTAGGTTTATTTATAACCGTGATCAACCATTCAATTGTTTTCCGAGCATTCACTGTTTCTCCAGCTATATGGTGATGCGAATGATTTGGAAGAGCCCGGCCCGCAATCGTCTGAATGTCACTTTGATCAGCGGTATGTCTCTTTTGATTATTGCCTCGACTCTGTTTATGAAACAGCATGTGATTATGGATGTCATTGGAGCCATCGCGATTGTGGAAATCTACAGTTTTCTTTTCTTTAAGGTTCCGGCTCTTTACCGGAACAAGGCAGCATCCCAGCATAGAGAGTTTCAGGCATAATTTATAAAATCACATATTGTTTCGTCCTCAATATGCAGGCTGCTCCTCTGGAGCAGCCTTTTTGTTGATCAAGAGAGCATTCCAGAATTTTATACATATTACTTTTCAGAAAAAAGACATGTAATTGAAAATATATGCTATAATGAACCAAACATCCTATGTTTGGAGGAATCGCTTATGACCTTACAACGTCCAACAAAGCGAACGTTGGTCGAACAAATTGTTTCTCAGCTGGAGCAGCTGATTGAGAACGGAACCTGGCCAGTAGGAGAACGGATTCCTGCAGAACCCGAGCTTGTCAAAGAGCTGGGCGTCAGCAGAAATACGATCCGGGAAGCCGTTCATGCCCTCATCCACGCGGGAATGCTGCGGACAAGACAGGGCGATGGGACTTATGTATGCTCATCCAGCAGTTTAACACCGGTATTGGCACGCAGGCTGGAACGTTCCAAGCTGAGCGAGACACTGGAGGTGCGTTCAGCGCTTGAGCAGGAAGGGGCACGCTTGGCTGCTTTGCGGCGGACAGCCGAAGATATAGAGCGGATTCAGTCGGCTTATGTTGATTACCGAAAGGCTGAAGAAGAGGGGGATATAGAAGCTTTTACCCGTGTAGATTATGCTTTTCACAAAGAGATTATCAATGCTGCACATAATTCGATTTTAAGCGATCTGTATGATTCGATAAGTGAAGCTGTTCAGCAGGTTGTTATTTACGGAAGTGGCCATTTGGCTTTGACTCGCCTGCACGCAGAGTTTAACGAACGCTTGATCCAAGCTATTATTGCCCAGGATGAAGCGGGATCGGCCGATTCCGTTCGGGCTTATATTGATGCTTCGCGCGAAATGCTGCTGAAGGATATACAAGGGGGAAATGAACTACATCATGAATAACGTAACTCAAGCAAAAAAGACAGACAATGAATCGGTATCAACCGGAATGAAGGCGGCTTTGCTGCTTGTCGGCATCATCATGATTGCAACAACTCTTCGTTCGCCGATTACCGCAGTGGGTCCACTCATTGAAACGATCCGCAGCGACACGGGAATGTCTCATACCTTGGCTGGACTACTCACAACTTTTCCGCTTCTGGCCTTCGCGTTAATGTCCCCGCTCGCTCCGAGAATCTCACGCCTTTGGGGAATGGAACGTGCCTTATTCCTTGGTGTATGCGCGGTGACTGTCGGTATTGTCTTGCGGTTTATTCCGACGATTACGGCTTTGTTTGCAGGGACCATTTTGCTTGGATTAGGCATTGCTCTAAGCAACGTACTGCTGCCGAGTTTGATCAAGCGTGATTTCCCGCTTCGTACGGGTGTAATGACGGGTATTTATTCCGTATCCATGAATATCTTCGCGGCTATCGCATCGGGGATCAGTGTTCCGGTAGCGGGTCATTTGCATTCTGGCTGGCGCGGGTCTCTGGTTATGTGGGGTATCCTGGCCGTCATCTCGCTGCTGGCTTGGCTTCCGCAGCTGCGTTACCGTCACGAAGTCGCCAAGGTACAAGTATCTGCCAAGAGCAGCAGCGTCTGGGGCTCCAAGCTTGCTTGGCAGGTGACCATCGTTATGGGTCTTCAATCCTTTGTATTCTATTCCGTGGTGGCGTGGCTGCCGGAAATATTGACCCAGCGCGGCATGACCCCGTCGGCGGCAGGGTGGATGCTCTCCCTGATGCAGCTGTTCAGCGTACCGGTAACCTTTATCGTTCCGGTTCTGGCCGCCAAATTTAAAAATCAACGACTTCTAATTTTCCTTACGTTTCTTTGCTTTATGATCGGCTTTATAATACTGTTGACCGGAGTTCAGGCTCTGGTACCGGTTGCAGTCATTCCAATTGGTATGGGAACCGGAGCAGCTTTTGGCCTGGTTACGATGTTCTTCGTGCTTCGGACCCGTCATTCTCAGCAAGCTGCAGAATTGTCCGGCATGGCTCAATCGATAGGTTACCTGCTCGCAGCGGTAGGGCCACTGCTGTTCGGTCTTGTCCATGATATGACAGGCAGCTGGACGGCGGCATTGCTCCTTCTTCTGGTAGCTGGTGTTATTTATATGATCGCTGGCTGGGGAGCAGGGGATAACCGCTATATAGGAGAGAAATAAGTTAGCTAACATTGGAATCTGGATCCTTGTTTCGAAAAACAACATAAATGAGCATTATGAAACAAAAAAAGAGCTGTTTCCGCAGCTCTTTTTTTGTTTCATAAGAAAAGGAAGCAGCTATTTATGATGATCAGGCTTTTCGGCAACGATCCGGAGACGTTTATAATCTGCATAAACCGCCCCGTCTCTCCACAAGTTTCTATGAACCTTTTCACCGATCCTTATGCAGGCCTCGCGTATTTTATCCGGACTTAGTCCAAGAAAAAAGTCATCACCAAATTGGGCGAGCCAGCTGATCATCCCATCCTGCCCGTCATGAAGCCTGGTAGGACGTTCGAAATAATAGACCAGGCGAACAGTGAATCCCTGGCGCTCCAGAAGCGAGCTGTATTCTCCCGGGCTAGGGAAATACCACGGGTTCCGTTCTGCAGCATGAATGCCATACTCTGCCGTTAAGACATCGGTAATTGCGTTTACGATGGTGCTTACATTGCCTGCTCCGCCGAACTCTGCAATGAAACGTCCGCCGGGCTTGAGGGCATTCCACACACTGCGTGCAACTCCTTCAGCATCCTTCATCCAATGGAGTGCGGCGTTGGAAAATACGGCATCGCAGCAAGGTTCCATTCGGAGCTTCTGAGCATCGTCAATACGAAATTCCAAGGATGGATACTTTTCACTGGCATGACCAATCATCTCTGCAGATGCGTCTATGCCGACGACCTTGGCACCCGATCGTGAAATCTCATGCGTTAAGTCACCCGTACCGCAGCCCAGATCGAGAATCATTTCTTCTTTTCGTGGGTTTAATAAAGACAGCAGATCTTTTCCGTACTTGGATACAAATCCAAGCTTCTGGTCATATGAGAGCGGCTGCCATTGGTTCAAAGAATCCATTTTGAACACCTCCATTTCATGGTTGGCATTATTGTTGCATATTTCTTCTTATAAGTTAAATATATTAATGTTATAACGTTTATAGGATTAATCTATAAGATGGTTTTATATATTGCCAGCTGTGATTGACAGTAAATTTGTGGATATCCTTTTTTTTATCAAATGAAAACCCAGTCATATCAACGGTTTATTGCCTAAAGTGTCCGGGTGCCATGCCGCAGATTATTTTTATATATGCTATATTTTAGTTGAAGATTTAGAAAAGGGAATTACAGTACCAGCATAAGGAGGGACGAAACCATTGAAAAACTTTGAACTGCTCACCAGCTATTTGAAGCAAAACAAGCTGCTCTATCTCACAGCCATTATTTTGATTATTTTATCTAACGTAGATCAGTCTTTGCTGCCACAGATACTGGGAAAAGTAACGGATGGACTCAAGGAAGGCTCACTGGGACGGGATGGAATCATTCAGTACAGCCTTATTCTGCTTGCCATTGCAGTATCTTATGGTATTTTGTTTGGGCTCGGCCAATTTACGATCATGAGGCTTGGACGTCGCTTCGAGTTTATCACACGCAGTCGTATTTTTACGCAGTTCTCCAGGTTGAGCGAGGATTTCTTCTCTAGACAGGGTACGGGCAAGCTGCTCAGTTACGTCATGAATGATGTGACATCGGTGCGCGAGGCGATCTCCTTTGGTGTCACGCAAACGACCAATGCAGTGTTCATGGTCATTTCCTGTGTGGCGATGATGCTCATTACCGGTATTCCCGTGACACTGATCTTGGTGAGCGTAGGTCCGTTGATCCTGATCCCGTTTCTGGTTATTTTCTTCGGTCCGCGAATTCGCGAAAGATCCATGCAGGTGCAGGAGAATCTGGCCAATATGACGGAATCGGCGGATGAACAAATTGGCGGAATCCGCGTGACGAAGACGTTTGCCATGGAAGAAACGGCCCAGCAGCGATTTGACAGTACCGTTGACGGCGTCCGGGGAGCACAGCTCCGCCTGGTGCGGATGTCTTCTCTTTTCCAGGCTATCCTGCCTTTTCTCGGAGCTTTGTCACTGGTGGTTTCGCTACTTGTTGGCGGGTACATGACTATTCAGCATCATCTGTCTCTCGGCAGCTTCGTTGCCTTAACCTTTTATCTGCGGATGCTGACCGGACCTCTCCAGCAAATTGGCAACGTTATCAATATGATGCAGCGTTCGGGTGCATCCCTGGAACGGGTGAACCGTCTGCTGGCTGAAGTGCCAAGCGTGAGGGACCATAATTCGGCCATCGAGCTGAGTTCTGTTGGAGATATTGAAATCAATCATCTGAATTTTTCCTATCCGGGTGCTTCGGAAAAAGCGCTTGACGATGTTAGCTTTTCCATTCGGAAAGGTCAAACCATCGGCTTAATCGGACGCACGGGCAGCGGGAAATCCACCTTGGCGAAGCTGCTGCTTCGGGTCTACGAGCCTCCGGCCGGCAGCATACGTGTAAGCGGGGAAGACATTACAGAAGTATCTCTGGAAACGCTGCGCAGGAAAATCGGTTATGTACCGCAGGATGGGTTCTTATTCAGTACGGACATTGCTGATAATATCGCGTTCAGCGATCGGTCGGCGAACATGCAGCAGATACGAAACGCAGCGGATCAGGCTTTACTGCTGGACAGCGTAAATACATTCAAGGAAGGCTTTCAAACCAAACTGGGAGAACGCGGACTTACGCTTTCTGGCGGACAAAGGCAGCGTGCCAGTCTGGCGAGGGGGCTGATGAAAAGACCTGAGCTGCTTATTCTCGATGACAGTATGAGCGCGGTGGATACACTGACAGAATCAGGGATCTTGAGCAATCTCGTCAAAGAACGGCAAGGTAAAACCACACTGATCATCGCTCATCGGATCAGCAGCGTGCAGCACGCCAATGAGATTATTGTGCTTGATGAGGGCCGAATTGTGCAGCGCGGCAGCCATGAGCAATTGATGGCACGCAGAGACGGTTTATACGCGTCTTTGTACCGGATTCAACAGGAGGGATTGCAGCATGCCTAATTCTTCAGCAGCCGCTGCTCTAGCGGGCAAGAAATCATCTGACGGGAGCAAAGGAAAGTCATTTGAAGCATTTAAAAATATATTAAAGTATGCCAAACCGCATAAGCTTACGTTTACAGCCATTTTTTTCTGCGCTTTGCTCGGGATATCAGCGGATTTGCTCCAGCCTTATCTGGTCAAAATCGTCATTGACGATCATCTGGCCAAAGGGAATGCGCAAATTGGTTTTATCGCGATGATGGCGGGCATCTATTTGGGAATCTCTGTTATAAGCTTTGTGTTCACTTATGTTCAAAATAATTTGCTCCAGTATGCCGGTCAGGGCATTGTGGCAAAAATCCGTAAGGACTTATTTCATCATATCTCCAAACTTTCGATGTCATATTTTGACAGGGTCCATCGCGGAAGCCTGGTCACGAATGTATCGAGCGATACGGAGACCATCAGCCAGTTCTTTACCCAGGTGCTCTTGAGCCTGATTCGCGACGGAATGACTTTGGTTCTCATCGTTTATTTCATGTTCCGGCTGGATACGACGCTGGCATGGTATTCGCTTATTATTTTGCCTGTCATCGGTCTGGTCGCTTTCATGTTCCGGCGTTATCTGCGGGAGGCTTATCAAGTGACCCGGAGCCGTCTTTCGCGGTTGATTGGCTTCATCGCAGAAAATCTCTCCGGCATGGGACTGATTCAGACTTTCCGGCAGGAGGAAGAGCAGACCCGTCGGTTTAACGAGCATAACGAAAGTTATTGGGAAGGGAATATGCGCGAGGTTCGTGCCAATGTTTTATTCAACCGGACCTTTGATATTTTAGGAAACCTTGCCCTGGTGTTGGTCGTTTGGCTTGGTGGGATGGCTGTATTCCATAAAAGCATGGAGGTTGGCGTTCTGTACGCTTTTACCAGCTACATCCGCCAGTTTTTCCAACCGATTAACCAGATTACGATGCAGTGGAACACGTTTCAGTCAACGATGGTATCCATGGACCGCATTTGGAAAATACTCAGCACCGAACCGGACGTAAAGGATCCACTGCCTGATCACAAGACTGTTCTGAAGGCGGATGAAGCCAGAGGTAAAGTGGATTTCGATCATATTACCTTCGGATATGCACCATCTAAACCCGTTATTCCCCATCTTGATCTGCATCTGGATGCAGGGGAGATGGTCGGTATTGTGGGTACAACGGGGGCTGGTAAAAGCACACTGATCAGCCTGCTAAACCGCTTTTATGATGTGAATAGGGGCAGTATTCGGATAGATGGAATCGATATCCGTGACATTCCCCAGCAGCAGCTGCACCGCCTTGTCGGCCTGATCCAGCAGGAGCCGTACCTGTTCTCAGGGAGTGTGCTGGACAACGTCAGACTCTTTCAAGACAGCATCACCCGTGAACGTGTCATGGAGGCATGCCGGCATGTCGGCGTACATGATATGATCATGCGAATGCCGCAGGGCTACGACTCTCTGCTGTCTGAACGAGGCAGCGGATTGTCCGCAGGTGAACGCCAGCTGATCTCCTTTGCGCGTATTATGGTATTCGAGCCTAGGATTTTGATTCTCGACGAGGCAACGGCGCATCTGGACTCGCAGACGGAGCAGCTGGTGCAAAGCGCCCTGCAAACCGTATCCGAAGGACGGACGACGCTCATCATTGCCCATCGTTTATCGACGGTGATGCATGCTGACCGCATTCTGGTCATGAAAGATGGAAGAGCGGTCGAGGAGGGGACGCATGATGAGCTGATTGCCATGCATGGCTACTATGAGCAGCTGTACACTCATGCGCGGCAGGCGTCGGAGGAGGAGTAGGCTGCGGGGTTCACAATGCTTAGTTCTGGCATTGATGATGAGTTTGAAACATTCCTCTGATCGCTGTTGCCCCCAAGTTTATTGAATGAATATTAACGGTATTAAACTCGGGGTCAAAGGTTATGCTTCCGATGTTAGCTTTCCTTCGGAAAGCTTTTAGGCGAACGCTTCGCTTCTCCGAAATTGTTTCGTCCTCTCCGCTGCTACGACGTTAATAAGATTCGGCCCCCTCCGCATTGCGAAGGGGAGAGGACAACAACAGCAGCCACCATTGCATATGGTGGCTGCTGCTTTATTTAGTAGTTGTTCGCGATTCAAGTGGGGTGTATTTTAGGAAAGGCAATATGGCTATAATGAGTGGATGGAATGAGATTCGGGAGTTTAGCGGCTAACAAACTTGGACATCGTTCGCTTCTCCAACTCATCCCAATAAGGAGTCTCGATATTTATATGTTTTTTCAGCTTTTTGAAGGATTCGAACAAAGCGGAAATTTCACTGAAAGAACCATCTATCAATTTCATAAACGACAATTTGTGAACGAAGATTAGACCCAGGTATGTGATCCATCTATGCTTACGAATAAGGATAACCTGACTGGCAGGTGTGATCGTGTAATTTAGCTTCTCCAATAGACGAAACCCCTCGTCCATTGCGGAAATGGCCTGGTTAAAGAGTTTCTTGTCCTTCGTTGCTTTCTTTAAATCGCCGTCGTAAAGATAACTAACCGAGTTCAAGGCAACGATCGTGACGATATGGCTTTTAAGCCAGGCGTCGATATCCTCATGATAGGCTAATTTATACTTCACTTTCTTAAATGCGCTCTCAAGGGTAGGCTTTATTGAGATCTCGCCGTCTAAGCTGCCTAATATCATTTGCCCGCCTCCGCGGATGCAGATCATGCGTCCGCTCTCCTCCCGGATTCCAGCGCTAATCTGAAAGCCGAAAATGACGTTTTTCTTCGCCTTACTCTTTTCTTGAATTTCATTCTGCATCCCGAGGGCATCCGCATTATTCCCAACGAGGACGATATTGGAAGACCGATTCTCGGCTAGTATAGATAGAACGGATGGGAAATCATTGTATTTCATAACGACAAAAATGAGATCGTAGAGATCGTCGGCAGTAAGCTCTTGAATGACGTTTACTTCATCGACCGTGGTGCGACGCTGAAAATAATGTCGGATGACAAGCCCATTCGTCTTCAGTTGCACAGCTCTCTTGCCTCTTGCCAGCACGGTAACCTCATTCCCTCCGCGCACCAATACATGAGCAAGATAACTACCCAGAACGCCCGCCCCGTAAACCAATATCCTCATCTTCATATCCCCTTTATTGAACATCTGTTGATTTTTGACCATTCATTGAATAAAGTAAGGATAGCAGTCACTCTAACCGGCAGCAATCGCTAGATTTACCGGTTTTGTTGGTTTTTCAACAGATTAATATGAATTGTTTAAAAAGGTGGGCTCTTTCGTGGACAGAAGAATCAAAAAAAATCAAGCAGCCATAATGAATGCCTTAATGCAACTGATAGCGGAGAAAGAATTCGAGAAAATAACGATCAACGATATCGCGGAGCGTGCCGACGTCAATCGAGGCACCGTGTATTCGCATTACTCGGATAAATACGATCTATTGGATAAGTTCATAGAAGCCCAACTGACACATTTGATGAAAAGCTGTTACTCTGTGGATGCGGCGGAAATTCCAACGAAGACTTTCTTGCACCATACGATTAAAGAAATCAAGCAAAACGCTCCATTATATAAAACCTTGTTGAGCATTAAAGACGTTTCTTCCTTCAGGATACATCTGAACAGCATGATCAATAAACAGATCATGGAACAGATGGACGAAACCAATTTAAGCATAGATGACCTGAGCAAATCGATATATGCGCAATTCATGAGTTCGGCGATCGTCGGTGTGATCGAGTGGTGGTTCAATCAATCCATGCCATGTTCTACGGAAGAATTGACGGACCGGTTATGGACCCTTCTGGAGATGAATCAGCTGATCCCATTGAAGATAAGTTAAATTACATTTACCCATACAACATAAATTATTACAAAAAAACAGAGCGCCTCAGTTCCTTCTGGAACGGTACTGCTTCCCGAAGCTCCGACGAACCCTGATGGGTTCTCATCCCTCCATAAAGCAAAAAGCCCCTCCGAAGAGAGGCTTTTATATACGTCCCAGGAGGGATACAGCCCTTCGGGCTGACTGCGAAGCAGATGCTAACGAAGCTTATGCTCCGACGAACCCTGATGGGTTCTCATCCCACTATAAAGCAAAAATCCACTCCGAGGAATGGATTTTATGAACGTCCCAGGAGGGATGCAGCCCTATCGGGCTGACTGCGAAGCAAATGCTAAGAAGCTTATGCTCCGACGAACCCTGATGGGTTCTCATCCCTCTATAAAGCAAAAAGCCACTCCGAGGAGTGGCTTTTATGAACGTCCCAGGAGGGATACAGCCCTTCAGGCTGACTGCGAAGCAGATGCTAACGAAGCTTATGCTCCGACGAACCCTGATGGGTTCTCATCCCTCCATAAAGCAAAAAGCCCCTCCGAAGAGTGGCTTTTATGTACGTCCCAGGAGGGATTCGAACCCCCGACCGACGGCTTAGAAGGCCGTTGCTCTATCCAGCTGAGCTACTGGGACATAAAAAATTCAAGCAAGAAATATCATATCATACGGATAAACATTTTACAACAATAAATTAATAATATTAATTAAAACGGATTGTACAGCCTAAAAATATACCAAAAAGCTGTTTCAAGGGCTTCATAATTCATTAATATTTTCTGTATCTGATTTTTACGCCTATACGGTTTAAATATTCGAAAGAGACATGTACATATGCAGGCAGTTTTTTTTCATGTGCAAAGCGGGTATGCTATAATCAACAATTAATTGACCTTACCCGGACAGAAAGGAGGAACCCCCTATTAATGATTCCAATTCCCCAGCGAAAGACAACTTAGTCCTCTTTCCAAAGACACTCGACTTCTATCAGATTCAGCTGACAGTCATGCTGGAAAATGAACGATACGGGGAAGCAATGGAGCTTCTGCGTTTTTTGCTGCAGTGCCAAGGACAGGATCAGCGGCATTATGATGAATGGCAGGCGCTTCTTGAATGGCTGGAAGCTGCGTTTCCCCAATACAATCACAGCAATTCGGACGGTGAGCATTCGGGGGAGGCAGATGAGAGTGAGCCAAACGAGGATGAGATGAAACGTCAGAATGTTCACGCCAAGCTGGCAGAGGACAGCTTCTATGCGGATAAGCTGCTGCAGACGGCCATGCAGGAACCGCTAAGTGAACAAAATATGCTCGCGCTGGAGCAGTTGTCTTATCTCGAAGGTTCTGCTATCGATGAGGAGCTTGTACAATGGCTGCAAAGCCAGGAGCTCCATCCACTGCTTCAATTCAGAGTCTTGCAGACGCTTCGCAAACGTGGAATGCAGGGGAACATAGAACTGCTTCGGGGTCAGGAACGTGCCAGGATCGATGTAGAAGCAGTACCGCTGAGCCCGGATGAATTTCCAACGCAGGTCGGTCTGGTTACAGAACGGGTAGCCGGGCAGACAGAGGTTCAGGAGCCTACGCTTTTTTACTTTGCGCAGGAGCTGTGGACACAATTTATCATGGCTATTTACGGTACGGATGATTACTTTTCCATAGTGGATGAAAATGATGAGACGATCGACATCTGGGCAGCGTCTCTGCACCAGATTGTTTCCGAGAGTCTGACGGGCAGCCGCAGCGATGAAGAGATCAGATACATGTACGGAGTAACGGACACGATGCGCTTTATTTTTGAGCAGGCGTACCGCACGATGAAGCAGTTTGTTGCCGCAGGGACGAATGTATAGAAAAAACGGGAAGTTCTACCTGAGGACTTGCTAGAGGGTTGCCCTTGAAAAAGGGGACGATCTTGTTTATACTATAGTGGTTATTCTGTGCGTGTTAAAACTAATGACCATGTGAAATATTTTTGGAGGGGAAGGCATAAAATGAAAGCAACTTGGGAAAAAATAGAGAAGAACCTTGGCGTTCTTGATGTTGAAGTAGAAGCGGATCGTGTGTCTGATGCGCTAGATAAGGCCTTTAATAAAGTAGTTAAAAAAGCGAGTGTACCTGGATTCCGTAAAGGTAAAGTACCTCGTCCGATTTTTGAAGCTCGTTACGGAGTAGAAGCTCTGTACCAAGACGCCATTGATATTTTGCTTCCAGAGGTATATTCAGAAGCCGTTAACGAAACGGATATCTTTCCTGTAGACCGTCCTGAAGTTGAAATTGATCAATTCGAAAAAGGACAAGCCTTTAAATTCAAAGCAAAAGTAACGGTTAAGCCTGAAGTTACTCTTGGCGATTACAAAGGCGTAGAAGTAACTACACAAAAAGTAGAAGTATCCGAAGAAGAAGTGAACGAAGAATTGGGTCGTCTGCAAGAGCGTCATGCTGAGCTTGCTGTTATTGACGAAGGCGCAGCTCAAGACGGCGACATCGCTGTTATTGACTTTGACGGCTATGTAGACGGTGCTCCTTTTGAAGGCGGCAAAGCAGAACGTTACTCCCTTGAACTTGGAAGCGGCACATTCATCCCTGGTTTCGAAGAGCAGGTTGTCGGCCTGGCAACAGGCGACTTCAAAGATGTTGAAGTGACATTCCCTGAGACTTACCATGCGGAAGAGCTGGCTAATAAGCAAGCAATCTTCAAAGTCAAAGTTCACGAAATCAAACGCAAACAGCTGCCTGAGCTGGATGACGAATTTGCAAAAGACGTAAGTGAATTTGAAACGCTGAACGAATACAAGGAAGATCTGAAAAAAGAACTTCTGGCTCGCAAGGAACAAGAAGCTAAAGGCAAAAAAGAATCCGCTGTTGTAGACAAGGTTTCTGAAAATGCTGAAGTGGAAATTCCACAAGCGATGATCGACGGCGAAATCGAAAACATGATGCGTGACTTTGACAACCGTCTGCGTGGCCAAGGCATGAACCTTGAAATGTTCCTGAGCTTCTCCGGACAAACAACAGCTGATCTGCAAGAGCAAATGAAGGACGACGCTGAAAAACGCGTTCGTAACAACCTGGTTCTTGAGCAAATCGCTAAAGAAGAAAACATCGAAGTAACTGAAGAAGACATCAACAAGGAACTCGAAACAATGGCTGAAGCCTACAAACGTTCCACTGACGAAATTCGCAACATTTTGGCAGCAAACGGATCGCTTGCAAGCCTGCGTGACGAAATTTCCCTTCGTAAAACCGTTGAACTTCTCCTTGAAAGCAGCAAGGAAGTTGAAGGTAGCGAAGAAGCTGCTGAAGAAACAGCAGAATAATAAACGGAAGATCATTGAGAATTCAATTGCAGGCATGACGTAAGTGATGCCTATCATATGAATCTATAGAGAGATAAGGCACGTATATTCCATTGCGTGCCTTATTTTTAACTGGGAGTATCCATTTTATTCCTAATTAAAGTATAAAATGGATAAAATTCTCTCTTCCATACATAAGAAAAACGTTTATCGATGTACATCCTGAAAGACAGACCGCGTTTAGAGGTAGTTTTTCTTGCGATATCAGGATGAATTTTCCCGGAAGGTTATACTATCTGACATCTAAAGAAAAACGTTTTATCGATGTACATCCTGCCTTGAAGCTTATGTTTCTGATATCTTATAAAGGTGTCAGGTTTCGTGCAGGCTATATTTCGGGGCCGGGTTCATACACTGTATTGCGGGGTATAAAGTGAAAAATGACATCATGCTTTGAACATGTTAAAATAATGCTGTAAGATTGATGGATGCACGCATTACATCTTTGAATAGAAAAGAGGTTGGACACATGAGTCTGATACCTATGGTTGTAGAGCAAACAAGTCGAGGAGAGAGATCTTACGATATCTACTCCAGATTATTGAAGGACCGCATTATTTTTCTCAGCAGCGCAATCGACGATGATGTCGCCAATCTCGTCATAGCACAGTTATTGTTCCTTGCTGCAGAGGATCCCGAGAAGGATATCCATTTATATATCAATTCTCCTGGTGGCTCTGTCACAGCAGGGATGGGGATATATGATACAATGCAATACATTAAACCGGATGTATCTACCATCTGCGTGGGCATGGCGGCGAGCATGGGCTCACTTTTGCTGACAGCTGGAGCACCCGGTAAACGATTTGCGCTAACCAACAGCGAAGTGATGATCCATCAACCGCTGGGAGGAGTTCAGGGGCAGGCAGCCGACATCCAGATCCATGCGAGCTGGATCATTAAGACAAGAGAAAAGCTCAATCAAATATATGTGGAACGCACAGGTCAGCCCCTTGAAAAAATTGAACGCGATACAGATCGTGACTTTTTCATGAGCGCGGAGGAAGCGAAGGCTTACGGCCTTATCGACCAGGTTCTCACTTCACCGATTATATCTTAAAGGGGTGTTTACATGTTTAAATTTAACGATGAAAAAGGGCAGCTGAAATGCTCTTTTTGCGGGAAATCACAGGAGCAAGTGCGTAAGCTTGTTGCCGGTCCCGGAGTTTATATATGCGATGAATGTATTGAACTCTGCACGGAGATTGTAGAGGAAGAGCTCGGCCATGACGAAGAGCTGGATCTCAAAGATATTCCGAAGCCTAAGGAAATCTGCGATATTCTGGATCAATACATCATTGGCCAGGAGCAAGCGAAAAAATCGCTCTCAGTTGCTGTTTATAACCACTATAAACGGATCAACACAGGCAGCAAAATTGAAGATGTGGAGCTGCAAAAGAGTAACATTCTACTCTTGGGTCCTACCGGTTCAGGTAAGACGTTGTTGGCTCAAACCATGGCTAAAATTTTGAACGTGCCATTTGCGATTGCCGATGCAACTTCTCTGACGGAAGCCGGCTATGTCGGTGAAGACGTTGAGAATATTTTGCTGAAACTGATCCAGGCTGCGGATTATGACGTGGAAAAAGCCGAACGAGGCATTATTTATATTGATGAGATTGATAAAGTAGCCCGTAAATCCGAGAATCCGTCGATTACGCGTGACGTTTCCGGGGAAGGTGTGCAGCAGGCGCTTCTGAAAATTCTTGAAGGAACGGTTGCTTCTGTTCCACCTCAAGGCGGACGTAAGCATCCTCATCAGGAATTTATCCAAATCGATACGACCAACGTTCTTTTCATTTGCGGCGGTGCCTTTGATGGTCTCGAACAAATGATCAAACGCCGGATCGGCAAAAAAGTGATTGGTTTTAATGCTGCTGGCGAAAACCAAAAGGATCTTAAACCAGGAGAATATCTTGGTTTGGTGCTTCCGGAAGATCTGCTGAAATTCGGTCTGATTCCGGAATTCGTAGGACGTCTTCCAATCATCTCCACACTGGAGCCGTTGGATGAGAAGACTCTCGTGCGTATCCTTTCCGAGCCGAAAAATGCGCTGACAAAGCAGTATCAAAAGCTGCTTGAGATGGATAATGTCGCACTTAAATTCGAGCCGGATGCCCTCGAGGCCATCGCGAGAGAAGCGATTAAGCGCAATACCGGCGCCCGCGGCCTTAGAGCGATTATCGAAGGCATCATGCTCGATGTGATGTATGAAGTTCCTTCTCGTGATGATATCAAGGACTGCGTCATTACAGAGCAGGTTGTAAAGGAAAAGATCGTACCGGAATTGATCAGCAAGAAAGAGAATAAACAGGAAGAAAGTGCCTAATCCTTTCTTTGGAAGGTAAGGCTGCTTTCGGAAATTCATTGCCGGTTCTCCACTTCTTCCCTCTGGCCATAGGCCTTTATTGAGGGGCAGGGGTGGAGTCTTGGCGTTATGGGAGAGAAAAAAGATCATGTTTTTGAGAAAAGACACAAGACCTGTTAAAGTCGGTAATTTGACGATCGGCGGAAGCAATGAAGTCATCATTCAAAGCATGTGTACGACGAAAACCGCAGATGTGGAAGCGACTGTAGCTGAAATCCTTCGCTTGGAGGAAGCCGGTTGTCAGCTGGTCCGCGTGACGGTGAATAACAAGGAAGCTGCTGAAGCGATCAAGGAAATCAAAAAACGCATTCATATACCGCTTGTTGCGGATATTCATTTTAACTATCAGCTTGCCCTAAAGGCAATTGAGAATGGCATCGATAAAGTTCGGATTAATCCAGGAAACATCGGCAGCCGTGACAAAGTCGAAGCGGTTGTCAAAGCATGTAAGGAGCGTGGCATCCCCATTCGTATTGGTGTGAATGCGGGCTCGCTGGAAAGCCATCTGCTTGAGAAATACGGATATCCGACTCCGGAAGCGATGGTAGAGAGTGCCTTGTTCCACATTAATATTTTGGAAGAGCTGGATTTTCACGATATTATCGTATCGCTGAAGGCATCCGATGTGCCAATGGCCATTGAAGCTTACCGCAAAGCGGCGGAAGTCATTCCTTATCCGCTTCATCTCGGGATTACGGAATCCGGAACATTGTTCTCGGGTACAATCAAGAGCTCGGCGGGCATCGGCGCGTTGCTGTCTATGGGGATCGGCAGTACGCTGCGCATCTCGCTGAGTGCGGATCCGGTTGAAGAAATTAAGGTGGCACGTGAGCTCCTGAAAACCTTCGGTCTTATTTCCAATGCAGCTACGCTGGTATCCTGCCCGACCTGCGGACGTCTTGATATCGATTTATTCTCGATTGCGAACGAGGTTGAGGAATACATTTCAAAATTGAAAGTGCCAATTAAGGTATCGGTTTTGGGCTGTGCTGTTAATGGACCGGGTGAAGCGCGTGAGGCAGACATCGGCATTGCCGGTGGACGTGGTGAAGGTCTGCTGTTCCGCTACGGAGAAATGATCCGTAAGGTACCGGAAGCAGAAATGGTGGTCGAACTGAAGAAAGAAATTGACTCCATCGTCAAAGTATTCGAAGAAACCGGGGAAATCCCGGGACGTAAGCATTAATCATGTGAAGATAAGCTGCATTGCCTTTTGCTTTCTAAAGGGCATGCAGCTTTTTTTGTGCAATATTTTTGAAAATTGTGTCCTTAAATCATGCTTCGGGCGTTTACCTGGTTGTGAAACGGCTATACTACCATGTATCAGGCCAACCCGTAAAAAGCAAAGTAGAATCGAAGGGAAAACTGGCCACTCATGAGAAACGGGAGGGTTTATGAAATGAATTTAAGCATGGTTATGATGTTGATTCAATTTTTCTTTGCCGTCATCATCGGCATCTATTTCTGGAATTTGCTTCGAGGTCAAAAAACCAACCGTACTGCTGTGGACCGGGAGTCCCGAAAAGAAATGGACAAGTTGCGGAAGCTGCGCTCCATCTCGCTGACGAAGCCGTTGGCAGAGAAAACGAGGCCGCAATCACTTCAGGATATTGTAGGCCAGAAAGACGGCTTAAGAGCGTTGAAGGCCGCGCTGTGCAGCGGTAACCCGCAGCATGTCATTATTTATGGACCACCGGGGGTAGGGAAAACTGCTGCTGCTCGTGTTGTGATGGAGGAAGCCAAACGAAATCCTGCTTCTCCATTTAAAGCCGATGCCAAGTTTACGGAAATTGATGCAACAACAGCCCGTTTTGACGAGCGCGGCATTGCCGATCCATTAATTGGTTCCGTACATGATCCAATATATCAAGGCGCAGGCTCCATGGGCGTTGCCGGCATTCCACAGCCTAAACCGGGTGCAGTCACCAAAGCGCATGGCGGAATGTTGTTTGTGGACGAAATTGGGGAATTGCATCCGATTCAGATGAATAAGTTGTTAAAAGTACTGGAAGACCGTAAAGTTTTGCTCGAGAGTGCATACTACAATTCAGAAGACAATAATACGCCTGCGTATGTCCATGATATTTTCCAGAACGGACTGCCGGCGGATTTCCGTCTTGTGGGAGCCACGACGCGTTCACCGCAGGAATTACCGCCTGCTCTGCGTTCCCGCTGCATGGAAATTTATTTCCGTCCCCTATTGCCGGATGAGATCGGAAGGATCGCTGAGGATGCCATTCAGAAAATTGGACTCAAGCCATGTCCCGAAGCGGTTGATGTTGTAAAGCAGTATGCGACCAACGGACGCGAAGCCGTAAACATCATCCAGCTTGCAGCTGGACTCGCTCTGACGGAAAAAAGGGATTCGCTTGCTGCTTCCGATGTGGAGTGGGTTGCCAGCAGCAGTCAGCTTCAGCCGCGTCCGGACCGCAAAATTCCAGACCGCCCACAGGTGGGATTCGTAAACGGTCTGGCGGTTTATGGACCGAATATGGGGACCCTGCTCGAAATTGAAGTGACCGCGGTGCCGGTTGCGGCCGGGCAAGGCAAGTACAATATTACGGGTGTGGTAGAGGAAGAAGAAATCGGCGGGAATAGCAGAACGCTGCGTCGAAAAAGCATGGCTAAGGGATCGGTTGAAAACGTACTTACCGTCCTCCGTTCCCTGGGGCTTAAACCAAGTGATTATGATCTGCACATCAACTTTCCAGGAGGGACGCCGATCGACGGTCCTTCTGCAGGGATTGCGATGGCTACAGCCATTATGTCGGCAGTCAGGGGACTTCCCGTTGATAACCAGATCGCCATGACAGGAGAAATCAGTATCCATGGCCGGGTGAAGCCAATTGGCGGCGTTATCGCCAAGGTCGAAGCAGCATTCCAGGCGGGGGCCACAACGGTAATTATTCCGAAGGAAAACTGGCAGACACTTTTCGAGGACCTGGATGGTCTGAGGGTTATTCCGGTGGAAAATGTGCAAGAGGTATTCCTGCATGTCTTTGGAATTGAACTGGAGCCAGCGCTGGATGTACAAATGCATGAGGATTTGAATGATGCGATGGATAAGAGTGCGGCTCCGGAAATCTTTCCGCAGGGGCCTGCTGCTCCATTTTTACAGGCGAAGCCTGGCCGTTCCGGACAAATTACCGATGCAGGGTCATGTTGAAGAAGCTTAATTATTGGTGTTTTCTGTGAACATTTGCTAAAATATAACCGGATGTTATAACCTGAGAACGGCTGGAGGTGCGAAAGCGATGGGGCTGAGTAAAGCGAAAGGCCGCCGTTTTCCGTTATTGCCTTTGAGAGGCCTTCTGGTCTACCCGAGCATGGTACTGCATCTCGATGTAGGCCGGGAGAAATCGGTCAAGGCTCTGGAAAAAGCAATGGTGGAAGATAACATGATTCTCCTTTGTTCTCAATCTGAGGTGAACATAGAAGAACCAACGCAAGAAGATATTTTCCGTATTGGCACAGTAGCCAACGTGAGACAAATGCTTAAGCTTCCAAACGGCACCATCCGTGTCCTTGTGGAAGGGATGGAGCGCGCCGAAATTATACAGTATACGGACAACGAGGAGTATTATGAAGTCCTCGCCCGGGAACTGCATGAAGAGGACAGCGACAATCCTGAAGTGGATGCGCTGATGCGTACAGTTCTGAGCCAGTTTGAGCATTATATCAATTTATCCAAAAAGGTCACTCCCGAGACGCTTGCTGCGGTATCTGATATTGAGGAGCCCGGACGTCTCGCAGATGTCATTACCAGTCACTTGTCACTTAAAATCAAGGATAAACAGGAGATTCTCGAAACGGTCGATGTCGGCAAACGTCTCGAAAAACTGCTGGATATCCTGAATAATGAGCGTGAAGTGCTGGAGCTGGAACGCAAGATCAACCAGCGTGTCAAGAAGCAGATGGAGAAAACTCAGAAGGAATACTATCTGCGTGAGCAGATGAAGGCAATCCAGAAAGAACTTGGCGAGAAAGAAGGACGCACCGGGGAAGTTGAAGAACTGCGTGATCTTATGGAGAAGCAGGAACTTCCGGAAAAGGTGAAGGAGAAGGTCGAAAAGGAAATAGACCGTCTTGAAAAAATGCCTTCCAGTTCTGCAGAAGGCGGCGTAATCCGCAACTATCTGGACTGGCTGCTGGCCCTTCCCTGGAGCAACAAAACAGAAGATGACCTGGATATCCATAAAGCCGAGCAGGTGCTAAACGAAGACCACTACAGTCTGGACAAACCGAAGGAGCGGGTACTGGAGTATTTGGCGGTACAGAAGCTCGTCAAAAAGATGAAAGGGCCTATTCTTTGTCTGGTTGGCCCTCCAGGCGTGGGTAAGACCTCACTCGCACGTTCCATCGCCAGATCGCTGAACCGGAAGTTCGTCCGCATTTCGCTTGGCGGAGTCCGTGATGAAGCCGAAATTCGCGGTCATCGACGTACCTACGTGGGGGCGATGCCGGGACGTATTATCCAAGGGATGAAAAACGCCGGGGCTTTGAATCCTGTATTTCTCCTGGATGAGATCGATAAGATGGCATCCGATTTCCGGGGTGACCCGTCTTCCGCATTGCTGGAAGTGCTCGATCCTGAACAAAATAACACGTTTAGCGAT
This sequence comes from Paenibacillus sp. J23TS9, assembly GCF_018403225.1. Taxonomy (NCBI): domain Bacteria; kingdom Bacillati; phylum Bacillota; class Bacilli; order Caryophanales; family Paenibacillaceae; genus Paenibacillus; species Paenibacillus sp. J23TS9. Next base: position 378,782 of record NZ_BOSG01000005.1, read on the forward strand.
CATTTTATTGAAATTCCTTTTGATCTGTCGCAGGTTATGTTTATTACGACTGCGAATGCAATTCACAATATACCTCGGCCTTTACTGGACCGGATGGAAGTGCTCAATATTCCAGGCTATACGGAGCTGGAGAAACTGCAAATTGCCAAGCGCTATCTTCTGCCGAAGCAGAAAAGAGAGCATGGCCTCTTGGAGGAGCAGCTTCACATTGGAGAAGAAGCATTGCTTAAAGTAGTCCGGGAGTACACACGCGAGTCTGGAGTCCGTAACTTGGAGCAGCAGGTAGCGGCGCTTTGCCGCAAAGCTGCCAAACAAATTGTTTCCGATGGAACGGAATCCATTACGATGGAACCCGATGATATTAAAGAATATCTGGGCGCTGCCAAATTCCGTCATGGCGTGGCAGATCTTGAGGACCAGATTGGAACGGTTACAGGCCTTGCCTGGACAGAGGTTGGCGGTGAAACGCTGATGATTGAAGTAACTGTCGTACCGGGCTCAGGCAAGCTCACATTAACCGGTAAGCTCGGCGATGTGATGAAGGAATCTGCCCAGGCTGCATTCAGCTATACACGCAGCAAGGCTGAAGAGCTCGGCATCATGCCCGACTTCCATGAGAAGAATGATATTCATATTCATATCCCTGAAGGTGCTATTCCAAAAGACGGCCCATCGGCCGGAATTACGATTGCGACCGCTCTTATTTCGGCTCTTACCAAAAAGCATGTATCCAAGCATGTGGCGATGACCGGCGAAATTACACTGCGCGGACGGGTGCTTCCCATTGGCGGCCTGAAGGAAAAATCACTAGCGGCGCACCGTGCAGGCTACAAGAAAATATTGCTCCCGAAAGACAACGAGCGGGATCTGCGCGACATACCCGACAGTGTTAAAAATGAAGTGGAGTTTGTTCCGGTGTCCCATATGGACCAAGTGCTGAAGCATGCGCTTGTGGAACAGGCGGGAGTGCATTAGAGAGGATACATTGACATGAAAGTAACCCAAGCGGAATTTGTAATCAGTGCCGTTGGCCCTGACCAATATCCTGAGGACGCCTTGCCGGAGATTGCTCTGGCAGGGCGTTCCAATGTAGGCAAGTCATCATTAATTAACCGTATGATCAACCGCAAGAATTTAGCCAGAACCAGCTCTACACCCGGTAAAACCCAGCATCTCAACTATTACCGCATTAATGAGGATTTGTATTTCGTCGATTTTCCCGGATACGGTTACGCAAAGGTGTCTAAGACACAGCGGCAGGTTTGGGGCAAAATGATCGAAAGATACCTGCTTGAGCGTGAGACGCTTAAAATGGTACTTCTGATCGTCGACCTGCGTCATCCACCATCCAAGGATGATGAGTTGATGTATGACTGGCTGAAGCATTATGAGATTCCGATCTGCGTGGTGGCAACCAAGGCGGACAAGATTCCGAAGAGCCGTTGGCAAAAGCATGTGAAGCAGATGAAGGAAGGTCTCCTGATGCGTAAAACAGATTCTTTCGTCATGTATTCATCGGAGACCGGAGTGGGTAAAGATGAGTTATGGGCCCATATTGAGTCAATAGCAGGTCTGAACCAGGAAGAAAACGATCATCCTGAACCGGAGCAAACGCCTGAATAAGGGAGAACGCGTAACGGAAATTGCATAAAATTTCAGCGTATCGCGTAGGGATTCAGACTTTATCCGGCAGGAAAGTGAGCATCCCGTAAAAAGTTTGCTCAAAAATCCGTTTTAATCCGTTTTTTTATGAAATATGAAGAAAAATCATGGTTCCGTCCGCAAGCAATCGTTTTAAGTTGTGCTGTATAATAATACTAAGGATTCGGAAATTTTTCTTGCGATTATAGAATCATTTCAGCACCGCTGAAAACTTATACATTCTATAATCATAAAAAAGAATTGAGGAGATTTTTATGGCTCAGCGGTTAGCCACAGAGTATGTTAAAGCCACTTTTCAAATGACGGAGCTTCAATTGAACCAGTTTATGCATTCGGCTGAATGCTGTCACATGCAAGCGATTGTTAAGGTGCTGGACAGCGGAGGACAAGAGATTGTGCTGGAAGACGAAAGCGGTGAGGAGGTTCATTTTCCTCTTGAAAGTAAGAATGGCTTGTACTTCTGTGAGTTGTCATGCCGCTTGGTGAACCCTCGTATGACCAACCTGGTACGCAAGCTTTTTATCGCCTGCAAGGGCGAAGGCATTGTTAACCGGATTTATCATGGATTCACAATGATGTATTATTATGAAAATGGCTCCGTTCGAAAAATTGCGGAAGTTACCCCTTCTCACAGCAAGCTGGTGTATGAATACAAACATACTGCAGGTGAATTGCAGCGTGTGTATCAGCTGGATGCTGTTGAACAGGAGATCTCGCGTCTTTATCAGAATATTAACTACTGGCTTGATGAACGAAATAAAGCGAAAACCAGTGAACAAATTGCCCGCATTGATGAAAAACTGCGGCAGGGCGCCGCTAAATGGTTTGCATTAGAGGCTTAAACCCATACATTGACAGAGGAACTCCTTCACTATGAAGGAGTTCCTTTTTTGTTGGAAGTCATGTGCTTGCGCCGCTAAGCAAAAGTATTATTAACATGAGTTTATCCGCATTTTGACTGGGACAAATGTGGAAAAATAAAACGCAAAGGATATTCAAAAAAAGTATTGCAATTCGCCCTGATAGATGTTATTTTTAATCTCGTTGAAAAGAATATATTAGGAACCAGGATTCACTCAGGACATTGAATGTTGCGAGAGATTATTCCCTCGGGAAGTGAATGACGTAGGTCCTAGCGGATGAAATTTTCAAATATTTTATTCCTAGGAAGGGGGAAACCGGAAGATGGAATACTCAACTTTCGGAAGACACGTTGCTGTTGACACTTGGGGAGTCGACTTTGATATGCTGAACGACGCGGAATTTTTGCAAGCTCAAATGGTTGAGGCTGCAGAAGCATGTGGTGCTACAGTAATGTCCGTACAATCCAAGCAGTTTGAACCTCAAGGAGCGACAGTGCTTGTTCTGCTGTCAGAAAGCCACCTCTCGATTCATACTTATCCCGAGAGAGGATTTGCAGCGATTGATTGCTATACCTGTGGCGAAACAGTCGATCCACAACTGGCAATTGATTACCTGGTATCCGTATTGAAGCCTGAGAAAACGTATGCGAAGAAGCTTGTACGCGGTTTGGGCGAGTTGAAGGTGGAAACACCGGAAATGAAACAAGTCGAGCTGGTATAGAGGCTGGACGCTTAAAATGATAATGATTCATAACCATGGAGATCGCTCTCCATGGTTATTTGTTTTCAGAAGGCCCCATATACTCTAGGTATGGAACAAGCTCAAGCACATGAACGATGCTTTAGGGGGCTGGTTTAAATGAGAAAACGAAGATCTAGAGATCTGCTTTTTGCAGGACTGATTCTGCTGCTGCTTACCATTCTCGTGTATCAGGGTTACCGAATGATGCGGCCGCAGGCAGGGCACGCGGATGCAGAGAAAATGTTGTACGAGGTCTCTCTTTTTCAGATGCAGGTGCTGAACACCTCGCTCATGGACGCGTCGGATAGTGAAAACACGAGCCAATTGAATGCTCTGAAGCTGGCGGCATATTCGGCTGCTTTCGCCCATGACCGGCTGGTGAACTCGCTTGGTAAGGATAAATTATATGCTTTTTCAGCAATAGGGGACCTCGTAGATACTCTGACTACTTGGCAAATCGGCGGAAATAGGCCGCTGAGTGAAGTGGAGAGGGAGCTTCTTGTCAAATACAGTGAGCTCTTTTCAGGGGCGGTTCCGTCCTATCAACAGCTCCTCAGCGAAAGTGGACATGTGATATCTTCGAAAAACGATGAGCTTGAAAATACGGGCAAGCAGCTTGCAGCTCTGATTAAAGGTAATTAGATGGTGGTTAATGAGACAGTATAAACTGCTGTCATTTATGGCAAGATAGTAAAAACCTCCTGAACAAACAGAATGAACTAAAGGTAATCAGGCTTTAGCTCAATCTATGTATTTTCATAAACATTTCATAAAATAATTCAGGGGACACTTTACAACTGTGATATAATTAACATAGTGAAAATGAATAGAAACCAAAAAAACTATCCTAAATTGGGTCTTTTTTTTTGAAACGAAACTTAGGCAGGTGAACATCAAATGCACATCGTCGTTGTCGGATTGAACTATCGCACAGCGCCTGTAGAAGTAAGGGAACGTTTTACGTTTGAACAAAATGAATTGCCGGAAGCGCTCAGCCAGCTGATGCTGACCAAAAGCGTGATGGAAGGCGTCGTCGTTGCGACATGTAACCGTACGGAAATTTATGTTGTGGTGGACCGCTTGCATATGTGTGGATACTTCATCCGCAGTTTTATGGAACAGTGGTTTGATATTCCTCGCGAGGAATTTACCCAGCATTTATATATATATGAAGATCAGCAGGCGATCTCCCACTTGTTCCGCGTAACTTGCGGACTGGATTCCATGGTGATTGGAGAAACGCAAATCTTAGGCCAGGTCCGTACAGCATTTTTGCAAAGTCAGCAGGAAAAAGCGACGGGTACATGGTTCAATATGTTGTTTAAACAAGCTGTAACCCTTGGCAAAAAAGCGCATTCTGAAACCTCAATCGGCGAAAGCGCCGTTTCCGTCAGCTATGCAGCTGTAGAGCTGGGCAAACGGATTTTTGGCATGTTTGATGATAAAAAGGTGCTGATTCTCGGTGCCGGTAAAATGAGCGAGCTCACGGTGAAGCACTTGTACGCAAACGGTGCGGAAGAGGTTATTGTGGCTAACCGTACGCTGGCCCGTGCGGAAGAACTCGCAAGCAAATTCAAGGGAACGCCTTGTACGATGGAAAAGGCCCTGGAGCGGCTGCATGAGGTGGATATCCTGATCAGCTCCACAGGAGCCAAGGATTATGTCCTGGACCGCGCCCAGGTCAGTGAAAGCATGAAGAAACGCCAATCCCGTCCTCTGTTCATTATTGATATCGCCGTTCCACGGGATATTGATCCGGCGATTGCCGAACTAAACAATGTCTTCCTGTATGATATTGATGATCTTGAAGGGATTGTCGAGAGCAATCTGGAGATGCGCAGAGCCGAGGCGGCTAAAATCGAAGTGATGATCAAAGAAGAAATGGACGAGTTCTATCATTGGCTGAAGACACTGGGTGTTAGACCGGCGATTCGGGCGCTGCAGGAAAAGTCCTCCAATATCCATGAAGAGACCCTTCAAAGCTTGTTTAACAAGCTGCCGGAGCTGGATGAGCATCAGCGTAAAGTCATCCGCCGTCTGACGAAGAGCATCGTCAATCAGATGATGCATGATCCGATTAACAGAATTAAGGAAATGACGGCAGGAAAGAACGGGAATGAAGCGCTGGATTACTTCACCCAGATTTTTGCTTTGGAAGAGGATTTGAATGAAACCGGGCAGGTTGAAAGTAACCTGAAGCAGTCCAGTCCAGCCAAAAGTGAACTCAACCGAGAAACGCATGAAAACAAACCGTTTGCCTTTAAAGGTTCGCTGACACCAGCAGGCCTTTAATGGCCGTCAGGGGGAGTGGACATGCTCACTGGATTTTATGATGCCGGTATTTATATCTTTGCCCTGAGCCTTCTGTTTTTTATCTCGGATTGCATTCGACGCAATCGGAGCGCGAAGCGGATGGGCACAGGGCTTCTTGCTGTAGTTGCGGTCTTGCAGGCAGGCGCACTGTTTATCCGGGCTATAGAGGAACGGGCGCTTCCTATTTTTACGCCATTTGATTTTCTGCTCCTGCTTGCGTTTAGTCTTGTCGTTGCTTCCCTGATTATCAATTTGCTGCAGCGGGCGGAATTTGCTGTTTTACTTTTAGGTATTGTTGGATTCAGCATCCAGATTTTGAACAGGCTCTGGTTTTCGCCGGGAAACAATCCGCTTCGGCATTGGGAGACGGTTCATGGGCTGCTAGTGCTGCATATCACACTGGCTAATCTCAGCTTTGTCATCTATACGGTTGCCGCGGTTTTCGCGGGGATGTATCTTTTTCTTCACCGAAAATTGAAAGGAAAGAAATGGACGGATACGGTACGGCGTCTGCCGAGTCTTGAAATGCTGGATAAGTACGCCTATTCTCTGGCATTTATCGGTACACCGATGCTAACGGTTTCCTTTATCGTAGCGGCTTTATCAGTCATCTCGGAGGGAAGGCTGAACCTGCTTTTGGACTTGAAGGTGCTGGCTACTTTGGCGGGACTGGGATTCTATTATTTCTATCTGTTCAAGAAACGATCGCATCAGCATACCGGCTCGCTTATGGCTAAATGGATTTTGACAGGGTATGTTTTTATAATCATCATTTTTGTGCTCAATACATGGTCTGACTTTCACGGTTGGAATGGGGAGTGATGACGGCTTGCCTACATATGTACCTATCATGCTGGATTGTGAAAATAGGATCTGCATGGTCATTGGAGGAGGGCAGGTCGCCGAGAGAAAGATCAAAGAGCTGCTCACGGGCGCTGCGAATGTGACCGTTATCAGCCCTTCGATAACCGTGGCTCTCCGGCAATATCATGATCAGGGCAAGCTGAACTGGCTGCCCCGTAAGTATGCTGAAGGGGATCTGGAAGGGGCGTTTATGGTTCATGCCGCCGCAGATGATCCGGAAGTGAACAGACTGGTAGCAGAAGAAGCCGGGGCGAGAGGGATTATTGCCAATGTGACTGACCAACCGGCTCTGGGCAGTTTTATACATCCCAGTGTTCTTCGGCGCGGCCGTCTTCTGATAGCTGTTTCTACCTCGGGTGCGGGTCCTCTCGCTGCAAGAGCCATCAGAAGGAAGCTGGAAGATGATTTCGGAACGGAATACGAGGAATATCTCGATAATTTATATGATATACGGAAGATGATCCAAGAACAGGTTAGCGATCCGGCAGTCCGGCAAAAATTGCTAAGGAAGGCATATGGACCGGATATGCTGGAATCGCTGCAGCAGGGTACTTTCAGGCTCTGGAGTCCGGAGGAAATCAGGCAGTGGATCAACGACAATCAGGAGGAATGAGAATGCGGACAATCGTAGTGGGAAGCAGACAAAGTGCGTTGGCACTGACACAGACAGGCCAGGTCATCGATGACCTGAAACGGCTTTGCAAGGAGCATGGCTTTGATTTCGATTTTGAAGTGAAGAAAATCGTCACCAAAGGTGACCGCATACTGGATGTGACCCTCTCTAAGGTGGGAGGCAAGGGATTGTTTGTCAAAGAAATCGAGCAGGCTTTGATAGACGGCGAGATAGACATGGCGGTACATAGCATGAAGGACATGCCTTCCGTACTGCAGGAGGGTCTGGTGAATGGCGCAGTGCCCCGCCGAGTGGACCCTCGGGATTGCCTGATTACGCTCGAAGGAAAAAGCCTTGATGATCTGCCGCATGGAGCTAAAGTAGGGACGAGTAGTCTCCGCCGTTCCAGCCAGCTCAAGGCATACCGCCCTGACTTGGAACTTGAGCCAGTTCGCGGCAATATTGATTCACGTCTGAAGAAGCTTGAAACTGAAGGGTTTCAGGCGATTCTGTTGGCAGCTGCCGGGCTTTACCGGATGGGCTGGGAAGACAGAATAACTGCTTATCTTCCGGTTGAAACCTGTTTGCCTGCAGTTGGACAAGGTGCACTGGGCATTGAATGCCGTCAAGATGATGCAGAGCTGCTGAAGCTGCTGTCCTTATATAACGACAAAGAATCGGAGCTGACTGTCACTGCTGAACGTAAATTTCTGGGCGTGCTAAATGGCGGCTGCCAGGTTCCCATAGGAGCATATGCCGTACTGGTCGAAGCGCCGGAGGGACATTCCCTTGCCGGGCAAAACGTTATACAATTGACAGGAATGGTTGGTTCTCCAGATGGGGATGTAATCCTTAAGGAAACACTGCTCGGTACGGATCCGGTGAAGCTTGGTGAAGAGGTAGCCGGAATGCTGATTGAGCGGGGAGCGGAGAAAATTCTCGAACAAGTCAGGGAATAAGGGGATGGGGAGATGGCGGGAAAAGTATATCTGGTTGGTGCAGGCCCAGGCCATGCCAAGTTAATTACTGTGAAAGGTCTGGAATGTCTGCAAAAAGCGGATGTGGTTGTCTACGATCGTCTTGCGGCCCCGCAGCTTCTTGGGGCTGTGAAGCCGGGTACACGTAAAATATATGTTGGCAAGCTGCCGGACCGACATACGATGAAGCAGGAAGAAATCAATCAGCTTCTGGTCGATCTGGCTCTGGAAGGCAATGTGGTTGTCCGGTTAAAAGGCGGCGACCCTACCATTTTCGGCCGCGTCGGTGAAGAAGCCGGATTGCTTAAGAAGAATGGTATTACTTACGAGATTGTACCCGGTGTAACGGCCGCCATCAGCGTTCCCGCTTATGCCGGTATTCCTGTCACTCACCGGGAGATGGCATCTTCGCTTTCGATTATTACCGGGCATGAAAGTCCGGACAAGCTTGACCGGATGATTGATTGGGAGAAGGTTACGAATGCGACGGGTACACTTATTTTCATGATGGGTGTGTCCAAAATTGGATATATTGCGGATCAGCTCATGGAGCATGGCCGTCCCGGTCACACGCCGGTGGCTCTTGTACGGTGGGGGACCCGAGCTGAACAAGATACTCTGACGGGGACTCTAGCGGATATTGAGCAGCGTGTACTAGCTGCTAATTTCCAGCCGCCAGCTGTTATCGTGGTTGGCGATGTGGTGCTCCAGAGAGAGCAGCTGAAGTGGGCGGAGTTCCTTCCTCTTTTCGGCAAGCGCATCCTGGTCACTCGTGCAAAGTCCCAGGCTTCGGAGCTCGTTAACCGGATTGATGAGCTTGGCGGTGAGTCCTATGAATTCCCGGTCATTGAAACAGTCTATCCGCAGGATCGGGATAAACTTGTCCGGATTCAGGACTCGCTTTCCCGGCTTAATACCTATGATTGGGTGTTTTTTACCAGCGTTAATGGCGTTGAATATTTCTACCGGCATCTGGCAGAGCAAGGTCAGGATGTTCGTAGCCTTTACGGGGCCAAGATCGCCGCTGTAGGTCCGGCTACTGCACAAGCGTTAACAGAACGCGGGATTGTACCGGTCGAGCTTCCGGAGCGTTTTCAGGCTGAGGGGCTGATTGAAACGCTTGGCAGCCAGCTCGAGCCTGGTCAGAGGGTACTTCTGCCTCGCGGTAATCTGGCAAGAACCTGGCTGCCTGAAAAACTGGAAGAACTAGGGCTGGATGTCACTGCTATTGATACCTACCAGACGGTGATGAGCCAAGAGGAAGATCACGAGCTCATCAGGCTGCTTGAGGAACATGCAATTCATATTGTCACCTTCACCAGTTCCTCGACGGTCACGCATCTAATCGGGAAACTGAAGCAGATGGGTGTTCAGGATCCGGTGCAGCTGCTCAGCACAGTCGAAGCCGCCTGCATTGGAGAAGTGACAGCCCAGACAGCCCGGGATGCCGGACTGCGTGTGAGTATGGTTGCCGAGCAAGCGACGATTGAAAGACTGGTGGAATCGCTCTGTTCATACATGAAAAATGATCATCAACAAGTGAAATAAAAGCGATACAGGAGGTAATAGATATGAGTTTTCCAATTGTAAGACACCGGCGTTTGCGCCAATCCGCAGGCATGCGTAATTTAGTGCGTGAAACCGCACTTCATGTTAACGACTTGATTATGCCGATTTTCGTTACCTATGGAAAAGGAATTAAAAATGAAATTTCCTCGATGCCTGGCGTCTATCATTTTTCGCTCGATACCCTGAAGTCTGAAGTAGACGAAATTGTGGCACTTGGCATTCCTGCCGTACTGCTGTTTGGTATTCCGGAGACGAAAGACAGCGTAGGCACATCCGGCTTTGTTGAAGACGGTATTGTGCAAGAAGCGACCCGCCTGATCAAAGGCTGGTACCCTGATCTGCTCGTTGTAGCTGACACCTGCTTATGCGAATTTACCGATCATGGTCACTGCGGTATGGTTCATACCTTTGAAGTCGACGGTCAAATACATGGCGATGTAATGAATGATGAATCGCTTGAGCTGCTTACGAAAACTGCTGTATCCCAGGCCAAGGCCGGTGCGGATATTATTGCACCATCCAATATGATGGACGGATTTGTACAGGCGATCCGTGCGGGCCTGGATGAAGCCGGATTTGAACATGTGCCGATTATGTCTTATTCAGTTAAATATGCCTCTGCCTTCTACGGGCCTTTCCGTGAAGCGGCTGATTCCGCTCCGCAGTTTGGTGACCGCAAAACCTATCAGATGGATCCGGCCAACGTACGCGAAGCTCTGCGCGAAGCCGAAACGGATGTACTCGAGGGTGCAGATATGCTTATGGTTAAACCGGCACTGGCGTACATGGATGTCATTCGGATGCTGAAAGATCAGTTTGATCTGCCGCTGGTTGCCTATAACGTGAGCGGTGAGTATTCCATGGTGAAGGCTGCAGCAATGCAAGGCTGGATCAATGAAAAAGCGATTGTGCAGGAAATGCTGACTGGCATGAAGCGTGCCGGAGCCGATATCATTATCACTTATTTCGCAAAAGATGCCGCCCGCTGGATGCAGGAGCATTAAAATAATGACACGGGAGTGACTTACATGAGCAATATGTCTGGAAAACGTAAAGAAGAGGCTTCCCGCACGGCATTTGAAGAAGCCAAGCATTATCTTCCCGGCGGGGTTAACAGTCCTGTACGGGCTTTTAAATCAGTTGGCCTGACACCCATTTATGTGGATCATGCCAAGGGCTCACGGATCTATGATATCGATGGCAACAGCTTTATTGACTATATCGGCTCCTGGGGCCCGCTTATTATGGGACATGCCCATCCGGAGGTTATCTCGGCCATTCAGGAAACGGCATCAAAAGGCACAAGCTTTGGCGCTCCAACCCTCATCGAAACGGAAATGGCCAAACTGGTCTGTGAACGTGTTCCTTCGATTGATGTTGTGCGGATGGTCAACTCGGGAACGGAAGCAACGATGAGTGCGATCCGTCTCGCACGCGGGTATACAGGACGCGGCAAAATTTTGAAATTTGAAGGCTCGTACCACGGACATGCCGACAGCCTGCTGATCAAAGCAGGTTCAGGTGTAGCTACGCTTGGTCTGCCTGACAGCCCTGGCGTACCAGAAAGTGTTGCATCGAGCACGATTACAGTAGCCTATAATGATCTCGAATCCGTAAAAGTGGCCTTTGAACGTTTTGGCGAGGAGATCGCCTGCGTCATTGTCGAGCCGATTGCCGGCAATATGGGGGTCGTGCCTCCGCTTCCGGGTTTCCTGCAAGGTCTGCGTGATATTACAACACGCTATGGCAGCCTTTTGATTTTTGATGAGGTGATGACGGGTTTCCGTGTGAACATCAACTGTGCGCAGGGCTTGTTGGGCATTACACCTGATCTGACTTGTCTTGGCAAGGTTATCGGCGGTGGCCTTCCAGTGGGCGCTTATGGCGGTAAACGCGAAATTATGGATCAGATCGCCCCATCCGGACCGATTTACCAAGCGGGAACGTTAAGTGGTAACCCGCTGGCAATGGTTGCCGGATATACGACGCTTAAATTGCTGACACCCGCGGTGTATGAGCAGCTCGAGGAGCGCGCTTCGCGCCTTGCGTCAGGTTTTGAGAAAAATGCCAAGCAGCTGGGCGTTCCTGTGACCTTGAACCGTGTAGGTTCCATGGTTTGTCCGTTCTTCACGGAAGGACCTGTGGTGAACTATGATACAGCCAAAGCTAGCGATCTTCAGCGCTTTACCAAGTATTTTGCCAATCTGGTAGAAGAGGGCGTCAGCGTAGCTCCTTCCCAGTTCGAGGGGATGTTTGTATCGGCTGCGCACAGCATAGAGGATATCGATGCGACGATTGAAGCCAACTACAACGCCCTGAAAAACCTGTGAGAACCTGGACGCGCCGCGGACAATGGCTGGAGATGATTCCCGAGAAAAGCTTGAGCGGGGCTGCAAACCGCGACGAAGCCACACCGGCTTGGCTGCTGGAGACACTCGGAATGCCGGAAAAGCTCATGAAGCAGCTGCAAGCAAATAAGGCGATAGAATGGAAAGGGGACCGGCTGCGGCTGGCCCTCTTTCCCGTTCAAGCAGCGGGCATTGAACCTATATGGCATGAGCTTGATATCCTGTATGAAGATGATTTCTGTCTGGTTGTGCATAAGCCCGCAGGCATGAATATTCATCCTGATGGCAGCAAAGGCAAGGCAGAACCGACACTCGATCATGCGGTTGCAGCGTATTTTCAGATGCAGGGCGAGGAAATAGCCGTTCGGCATATTCACAGGCTTGACCAATTTACTACCGGACCTGTTCTGTATGCCAAAAATGCGTGGTCTCAGCTGAAGCTGGATGAGGATATGCGCCACAAGCGCATTGCGCGGAGCTATGTAGCCTTCGTGGAGGGCAAAGTATCGGCCGAGCTATCAGTAATTGATCTGCCAATCGGCAAGGACCGCCACCATAAGCAGCGGAGACGGGTCTCTCCATCCGGTCAAAACGCAGTCACGCGCATGCGTGCAGGTGAGGTGTTCAAGAATTCCTCTCTCGTACATCTTGAGCTGGAGACAGGACGTACACATCAGATCCGTGTTCATCTCAGCCATTTGGGGCATCCGCTGCTGGGCGACTCGCTTTATGGCGGGAGTACGGCCTTGATCGGAAGACAGGCGCTGCACGGCGAACAGCTTGGGTTTACCCATCCTTTCACTGGAGAACGAATTGAAATTGTCGATCCTTGGCCCATTGATCTGCAGCAGCTGCATAAGAAGCTGAGCAATATAAAATAAGCACATATGATTCTTGGCAAAGAAGCGAACACATCGCAGAATGTCCAGAAAATATCGGCGCAAACTGCCGGACTGGTGCAAAACTGGAATGCCCTTATATTTGGAGCATATAGATAGAATGAGTAACGCATTTTGGGGCTCATGCCGTGAGCAGACTCATGGTTAGAAATATGCCGAAAGGAGGACAATTCTGTGTTCGACCAGTCCTACGGTTTGCGTTTTGATATTTATGAACGAATTCATCTATCGGAAGATGTATCTGGAATTGCCGAGCTGGAAGAAATCGAGCTGCTGCCCCATATTCAGGTCATCAGCCAGGGGGAGCAGGTCGCGCTTCGTGGCCACTTGCTTTTGAGCGGGCTGTACAGAGGCGACGGGGAGGAGGAAGGTACACAGCGTCTTGAGCATTTTATTCCTGTGGAAATTACCGTACCTACGAATCGCGTGTCTTCACTGGACGAGATTGCCGTTGAGATTGAAAATTTTGATGTGGATCTCCTGTCCAAACGCAGCTTGAACATCACGGGTGTGTTATCCCTACGTGGAATCGAAACCGCAGTGAGCGACCCGGCACCTGCATGGAATGCTGATGAATTTACGGTCATACATGCTTCAGATGATCCTGCTGAGGATGCAGTACTGGCTGCTTTTTTGGAGGAAGAGGAGGGCAGCGCGGATGAGGCGGAGATCAGGGAAACGAACGATGCATCGTATTCAGCGGATAACCAAGCGCCGACATATGCAGCGGAGAGCTTTACCGTCCCTGAAGGCTTTGAAGCATCAGGTATCTCCGAAATCCTGCCGCAGGCCGAAACGGCTGCCGAAACTCATCTCCAGCAGCGGACCCCTGAGGAGACGCCGGAGCCTGAAGAAGAACCTGCTCCCACCGCGTTACATACGGACAAGGAATCCCCGGAACGCAGCGGGAATAAGGCATCTTCGAACGTCTGGCATTTTGAGCATGAAGATGAATCGGAACTGTTACATCCAGAAAATATCGCGATTCCGGCGGAAGAGGATAAAGAGACGAATATCTACCTGACTTCTGTTGATCAGGAATCTATTCACGAGCCGGCATTTCCGTTCAGTGCCTTCCAGCAGGAATCGGTACCAAAGGAAGAACCAACGGATGAGCGGGAAATGCGGATCGCTCTCGGCAGCAAAAAGGATGCACAAACGGCTGACAAGGAATCCATCGGTTTTTCCTCAATACTGGCTTCGAGCCGTTCATTGAAAGAGCAGGAGCAGCAGCAGGCTGTATTGGAAGAGCCTAAACGTGAAGAAACGGAACGGGAAACGAACGGCAGCGATGACATTCAGTGGCAGAATCTGTTTCTGGGAAGCAGCTCGGAAAAAAATCAATTCCGCAAAGTGCGGCTATGCATTGTTCAGCGGGAGGAAACGCTGGAGACGATTGCTAACCGCTATCAGCTCAGCGCCCGCGAAATCCTGCTCCATAACCGGCTGGCCGAGCAAACGGTTGAGGAAGGCCAAATTTTATACATTCCGTAGGAATGACATGATGAAAATCATAAGAAGGGCGTCCGGTACTTGAAGAAAGGGCCGGGCGCTTTTTTGTGTTATTGCCTGGTACCCTTGTTTAAGATTCATACATAAGTTAATAATATTAAAGCGTGAAACGACGCCAGGATAGCAGCACGCTCTATGTTGACTTAAGTCAACAACCAAGTTATGATATTCTTATATTTTGTCAAGAACGATGATCGGGAAGAGTAGGATGATATGCCCTTCAGAGAGTGGAATTGCTTTGCTGCGCTGTGAGATTCCGCAGGATGCATTCAACCGAAGTCGCCCGGGAGTTGTCTGTTTGAGCCCATTTCTCGGGTTAGAGCAGACCGGCTGCAGCCGTTATCTGCATGAAGTGTCGCGTACATGAAGGCATATGCTTGAGAGCAGTTTGCCATGTCTAAGGTGAGATGTATTTCCATAAGGCATACGCGAAACAAAGGTGGTACCGCGAAAGAACAGCCTTTCGTCCTTTGAGGACGAGGGGCTTTTTTGTTTTTTTAGCACAAAGCTGATCTTGTGATGGAGGAATGCAATGATGACAGAGCAGGACAACAAACTTACGACAGAAATGCCGACGACCTATGATCCGAAGGCAGCCGAAGAAAAATGGTATAAATACTGGATGGAAGGGGAGTTTTTCAAGGCTGGGCAGCGCAAAGACGCGAAGCCTTATACGATTGTCATTCCCCCTCCGAACGTTACAGGTATGCTTCACATCGGGCATGCGCTCGACTTTACGCTGCAGGATATCCTGATCCGCACCAAACGGATGCAGGGCTATGACGCTCTCTGGCTTCCAGGCTCGGACCATGCCGGTATCGCTACCCAGACGAAAGTGGAGCAAAAGCTTCGTGAAGAAGGCGTTACTCGCTATGATCTGGGCCGGGAGAAGTTCCTGGAGAAGGTATGGGAGTGGAAAGACAAATACGCTGAAACCATTCATGAGCAGTGGTCGAAAATGGGCTTTTCCCTTGATTACTCCAGAGAACGGTTTACGCTGGATGAGGGCCTGTCCAAAGCCGTACGCGAGGTTTTTGTAAAGCTTCATGAAAAAGGGCTGATCTACCGCGGCAAGCGTATCATCAACTGGGATCCGGCTGCTCGTACGGCCCTCTCTGATATTGAAGTTGAATATAAAGAGGTTCAAGGGCATCTATATCACCTCTCCTATCCATTGAAGGATGGAAGCGGGCATATTACGGTAGCCACCACACGTCCGGAAACCATGCTTGGGGATTCGGCTGTAGCCGTTCATCCAAAAGATGAGCGCTATAAGGATATGATCGGAAAAATGCTCGTTCTGCCGATTGTTGGCCGTGAAATTCCGGTCATTGCTGATGAGTACGTTGATAAGGAATTCGGAAGCGGCGCTGTTAAAATTACACCTTCCCATGATCCGAACGATTTCGAGGTAGGACTGCGCCATGACCTGCCGCAAATTACGGTTATGGATGAAACGGGTACAATGAATGAACTGGCTGGCAAATACCAGGGCATGGACCGCAGCGACTGCCGTAAGCAAATCGTTCAGGACTTGAAGGAGCAAGGCGTCCTGATCAAAATCGATGACCATCTTCATCAGGTTGGACATAGTGAACGTACGGGCGCTGTCGTTGAACCGTACCTGTCCACACAGTGGTTCGTTAAAATGCAGCCGCTGGCTGAAGCGGCCATAGAGGCGCAGAAATCTGGCAAAGGCGTAAACTTTGTACCGGACCGTTTTGAAAAGACTTATCTGAACTGGATCGAAAACGTGCGTGACTGGTGTATTTCCCGCCAGCTCTGGTGGGGTCACCGCATTCCGGCATGGTACTGCGAAGCCTGCGGCGAGATTCATGTTGCTCACGACGATGTAACAAAATGCTCCAAGTGCGGCAGCACCGATCTTCGTCAAGATGAAGACGTTCTGGACACCTGGTTCAGCTCCGCTCTATGGCCGTTCTCGACCCTTGGCTGGCCGGACCAGACGGAGGATCTGAAGCGTTACTATCCGACAGACGTTCTGGTTACCGGATATGACATCATCTATTTCTGGGTTGCCCGCATGATCTTTACTGCACTTGAATTTACCGGTGAGATTCCATTCAAGGACGTACTGATGCATGGTCTGGTACGTGATCCGGAAGGCAAGAAGATGTCCAAGTCGCTTGGCAACGGTGTGGATCCGCTGGAAGTCATCGAACAGTACGGCGCGGATGCGATGCGCTATATGATCTCTACCAGCAGCACGCCTGGGCAGGATCTTCGCTTTCGCTGGGAGCGCGTAGAGCAGGCCCGGAATTTTGCCAACAAGATCTGGAATGCATCACGTTTTGCCTTGATGAACCTAGAGGGCTTCACTTATGACGACATTGACATAAGCGGTGAACTCAGTACGGCTGATCGCTGGATTCTGCATCGCCTGAACGAAACTTCCCGTGATATCACGCGTCTAATAGATGCCTATGAATTTGGTGAGACTGGCCGCCTGCTGTATAACTTCATCTGGGATGACCTCTGCGACTGGTATATCGAATTCTCCAAACTGTCCCTGTACGGGGAAGACGAGACAGCGAAGAATACGACAAAATCAGTACTTGCCTACGTGCTTGACCGTACGCTGCGCATGATTCATCCGTTTATGCCGTTCATTTCCGAAGAGATCTGGCAGCATCTGCCGCATCAAGGCGAGTCCATTACACTGGCTGCTTGGCCCGAATTTGATGCTGCTCTTGAAAATGAAGGAGCTGCGCGTGAAATGTCACTGCTGATGGATATCATCCGAGCAGTACGGAATATCCGTGCCGAAGTAAACGTGCCGATGAGCAAAAAGGTTGAGCTTATGCTGAAGGCCGGAGATGATCAGGTGCTTCAAATCGTAACTCGCAATGAAATTTACGTGCAGCGTTTCTGCAATACTTCAAGTTTTACGGCAAGTCTGGGACTTGAGAGTCCGGACAAAGCGATGACCGCGATTGTTACAGGCGCTGAGCTGTATCTGCCGCTTGCGGGTCTGATCGATATTGATCAGGAAATTGCCCGTCTAGAAAAAGAGCTGCAGAACTTGAACAATGAAGTACTGCGCGTTGAGAAGAAGCTTGGCAATGAGGGCTTTGTATCCAAGGCACCTGCGAAAGTCATTGAAGAGGAAAAGGCGAAAATGGCTGATTACTCTGATAAGCGGAGCAAGGTAATTGCACGGATCGAGGAACTGAAGGGCTGATTTTAGAAAAACGATTCACTGGGGAGCATGCAGTATCCTGGACAAATAAATTCAGAAGGTGAAATGGTAAATGGGAGATCAATTTGAAGCCTCTGCGTACCTGCACACATATACAGAAGCTGTAGACTGGATTAACGGGCTGATTCCTTTTGGGATCCGCCCCGGTATGTCAAGAATTGAAAAGATGATGGAGATGCTTAATAACCCTCATCGGCGCCTGAAATTCATTCATATTGCGGGAACGAACGGCAAAGGCTCTACCTGTGCGTATTTAACTCGGGTTCTCTTGCAAAGCGGCTACTCGGTGGGAACATTCACGTCCCCCTATATCACCAAATTCACGAACCGTTTTCAGTATAACGGTGAGGATATTCCTGAGGAGACCCTTTTGGCGTTTGCGAATCGCCTGTATCCGATTGTGGAGGAGATCGCAGCAACCGAGCTGGGTTCGCCAACCATGTTCGAAGTTTCGACGGCTCTCGCGATTTTGTATTATGCGGAGGAATGCGTGCCGGATATTGTCGTATGGGAGACGGGACTTGGGGGAAGGCTGGATGTAACAAATATTGTATTTCCGGTGATTTCGGTCATTACCAATGTGGGCATGGACCATACCGATGTACTCGGCGATACCGTAGAGCAGATTGCTTTCGAAAAAGCGGGCATTATTAAATCGGGTGTGCCTGTGGTCAGCTGCGTGGATCAGCCGGGAGCTGTTGAAGTACTGCGGACAAAAGCGGAGGAATGCCGGACAACGCTGTATTTGGCAGGCGAAAAATTCAGCTATGAATATACGGGTGAACAGGGTCCGTATCAAACCTTTCATTTCAAGGGGCCATTTCGTGAATATGATGTTGAAATCGGCATGAAGGGTGTGCACCAGGTTGCCAATGCGGCCGGGGCGCTTATGGCTTTGGAGATTTTGCGTCAGTACATGGCTTTTGTAATGGATGAAGAGGATATTTTAAAAGGATTCCGCGAAACGGTGTGGGCAGGGCGGATGGAGGAAGTATCCTCTGCGCCCCGCATCGTACTGGATGGAGCCCATAATCCGGAGGGTGCGGAATCCTTACGGAAGAGCATTGAAAGGCACTATCCGCATGAACGTTTAATTTTGATGATGGGAATGCTGTCGAATAAGCATCATGAATCCTATTTGAAGCATATACTTCCTATAGTGGATACGCTTATCCTGACCGAGCCGGACTTCCGGAAAAAAATGGACGCTGCAGCGCTGCATGAACTTGCGGAGGGGCTAATGCATTCCTATGGCAAACCAGGTTTGCAGATCATCGTAGAACCGGATTGGAAAAACGCGCTAGAACTACTTAAGTCACGGACAGAAGCGGAGGATTTGGCGGTGGTATCCGGCACGCTTTATTTAATATCGGATGTGCGGGCCGCTCTGCTGGGTCAGACCGATTCTGAAAAAGGTTGGTGAAAATCTGTTGAATTCTGAACATGTTCATTTTATCGGTATTGGTGGCTACGGGATGAGCGCCATTGCTAGGGTTATGCTGGAAATGGGATACAAGGTCACGGGTTCGGATGTGGCTTCCCAGGAATTAACGGAAAAATTGGCTGCCAAAGGCGCCAAAATTTATATCGGACATACGGCAGAGCAGGTACACGGAGCAGATTTGGTTGTGTATTCGACGGCTTTGTCCCAAGACAATGTGGAGAGAGTGGAAGCGGAACAGCTTAACATTCCGATTCTGCATCGATCACAGATGCTTGCAAGACTGCTGAACGAGCGCAAGGGCGTAGCGGTTGCTGGCGCTCACGGCAAGACAACTACATCCTCCATGATCGCTTTGGTGATGGAAGAATGTGGCGTTGACCCGACCTATATTATCGGTGGGGAAATTATGAATGTGGGAACGAACGCGAAGGCCGGAAAAGGAGACTTCGTCGTTGCCGAAGCGGATGAAAGCGATGGCTCGTTCCTGCAGTATCATCCATGGCTGGGTATTGTGACCAATATCGAAGCCGATCATCTGGAGAACTATGACGGGGACTTTGAGAAGCTGAAGAAAGCTTATGTTCAGTTTTTGAATCAAATCCGTGAAGACGGAACGGCTGTGGTTTGCGGGGATGATGTCAACATTCAGGCCATTATTCCAGGCATTCGCTGTCAGGTAGCCACTTACGGCATTGATACGGACGCGGAATATACAGCAACCGATATGGTGCTGGGCGACCGGCATGTATCCTTTACCATGAATCATAAAGGCCAATCTCTTGGAAAAGTGGAATTGTCGGTACCGGGACGCCATAACGTTTACAATGCGATGGCAACAGTCATTTCCTGCTTAAAAGCAGGTATCCCGTTTGAGCAAATCGTGGAGGGAATCTCCAAGTTTCATGGTGCCAAGCGCCGCTTCCAGGTGCTGGGCGAGAAAAACGATATTCTCATCATCGATGATTATGCCCATCATCCAACGGAGATCGAAGCGACGATCAGTGCTGCTAAGGCGACCGGTAAAAAGATCATTGCCGTGTTCCAGCCGCAGCGTTACTCGCGCACTTTTTTCCTGCTGGATGCCTTTAGTAGAGCGTTTAGTGAGGCAGACGAAGTGATTATCACCGATATTTATTCGCCTGCAGGAGAAAAGCAGATTGAAGGCGTGCATTCTTCCAAGCTGGTTGAATTAATCGTACAGAACAGTAATGCCGGAGCCAGATATCTGCCGACGAAGGAAGATGTGCTGTCTGATTTGAAGCAGAGAATTCAGCCGGGGACGCTTGTGATTACAATGGGCGCCGGTGATATATGGAAAGTTGGTTACGAGCTGGCGAAGGAGCTATAGGCCTTTTTAGGACTGCTGCTTACATAGCTGAGAGACTGCCTCATCCGCTGATCACCGCGGATCGGGGCAGTCTCTTTTTTGTATTCTAAAAGGCTAAAAAGAGCAGTAACCAATAGCCCTTGCCCGCACTGCTAGAGAGTTATATCAAGGTTGACTTTCTTGTTTTTGACTTTTTTATGCAGCATAACTTCGGACAATCTGTCATATATACTTTGTAATGAGACAAGGGTGAGGTGTATGACATTGAACAAAGCGAGAATGACTTTCCGCTTCAATGAGGAAAGCTCCCATAAGCTTAAAGTTGTGCAGGAGGAACGGAAAACCGCCCAGCATACATCTGAAGAGAAGATGTCCATGCAGGATATACAGGGGCTGGAGCATCCTGATAGCAGTCATGCCCTGCAGCGTGAACATACAGAGGAACCAGTTCAAAAAAATCGGAAATCATTGACTGTGATCCCGGGCCCTATGCAGGGCTGGACAGATCCTTTTCACAAAAATGATCCCTGGAGCGAGATGCTGTCGGGCGAACAGCCGTATCAGGTAGAAGAGGGTTTTAACCGAAATGATGGGTATGATCTTGATCCATATGACAACGGAGTAATGGATCATAAGGATGAATGGGGGGACCTTGCAGACTCAGTATATCCGGAGCTGGGCGATGCATCGTATCGTCCGAGACGACCAGCCTCTCTGTGGAAGGTAATCGGTACCGTCACGGGCGCGATTGTGACTGGAGCCTTGTTCGGATTTGTGGTGCTGTCCTTCTTCAAGGACGGTTCCGAGGGCTCTATAATCCCCGTGAAGCCAAGTACGGAAAGTGTGTCACTGGCGCAGACAGAAACGGGTAAAGCTGCTCCCGTGGCTGTAAAGGTGCAGGGTCAATCGTATTATATGCTGCAATACGGAGTGTTCAGCAGTAAGGAACGAGTGGAGCAGGCTCAAAAAGAGCTTCAGCAATATGGTATTGCTGCGGGTACGGATTCAGATCAGGAAAACCGCGTGTATGCAGGCATGTCGACGGACCGTGAGCAGGCCAAGCTCCTCAGTAATCAGTTGAAGGCTCAAGGTCTGGAGCTGTATGTCAAAGAAATCACGCTGCCTGCGGCCAGTACGATGGAATTCAGCGGGGAAGCAGATATTGTTAACCAATATTTTGCCGTGAGCTCTGAGCTTGTGTCGAATCTTAGCCAGCTATCGGCGGCATTGCTTGGTCAAGAAAGCCCGGCAGCCCTGAATGCCGAGAACACCGCTGCTCTTACTGACCTGCACAGCCGCTGGATGGAGGCGATGAAATCGCTCCAAACCGGACTTGGAACAGGCGAGGAAGAACTCGGCAAACAAATGGAGCAGACAATGAACAGCGCGGTATCCGCAATAACGGAATACAATCGGAACCGGTCTAAAGGACATTTATGGGAAGTGCAGTCCAGCATGATGCAGTATATCTCGGAGCAGAAAGAACTGATCTCAAAACTGGAAAAAGCATAGTCCTATAAAATGAACTGCAGGTAAGCATGTACCGTAGCTCAATTCATATAACAAAGCGGGTCCGGTATGGAACTGGAAATAGTTCCCCATACCGGATTTGTGTTTGTATTGATGTCCAAATAACCGTATAATAAATTGGGTGTCAAAATATGGCGAGGGAAGAGAAGGATGAAAAAGAACGTAGGAATACTGCTCTTGTTTTTGCTGCTTGGCTGGCTGGCGGGTGCTTGGATCGCAAAGGCCCTGGAACCTGTACAAGCCCTTTCTTTTCTGACTGCATCAACACTGATTAAGTGGTCACCGCAAGCTAATTTAGACATTATCAGCTACGACATCACCATTCAAATGAAATTGAGCCTGCTAAGTTTGATCGGCATCATTGTCTCCGTGTGGCTGTATCGCAGGCTGTAACTACAGAGTCAAAGGAGATCCTTTCATTGAAATCAAACCATTCACGCCGTATCGTACTGGCATCGACCTCACCCAGAAGGCAGGAGCTGATTGCTTCTCTACATATACCGTACGAGATCCATCCCAGCCATGCGGATGAACATACTCCAGACGACTGGACTCCCCAGCAGATTGTTGAAGGTTTGGCGCTGCGTAAAGCGCAAGCTGTATACTCTCTTATTGCGGATCCGGAGGAAAATGCCGTTATTATTGGCAGTGACACAATCGTTGTTCTGGGGAATCAGGTTCTTGGAAAGCCCGTGGATGATAGAGACGCCTTTCGGATGCTGAAGTCTCTGCAGGGTAACACCCATCATGTATACACGGGAATTGCATGTATTGATGCGGCCAATGGTCAAACGCTTGTGCGTCATCGATCAACCAAGGTAACCATGAAGGAGCTTTCGGATTCGAAAATAGATGCTTACGTAAAAAGCGGCGAGCCCGGCGACAAAGCTGGCGCATATGGTATTCAAGGACTTGGCGCCACTTTGGTGGAACGGATTGAGGGCTGTTATTTTACCGTCGTTGGATTGCCTGTTTCGTTACTTTCCGACATGTTGTCGGAATTTGGGATAGACATCCTCTGAGCGTGGATGAGATTTGAGTGAAGGGAAAGTAGGGGAACTATGGAGCCGCAAACGTATATGCTGCGCGACATCCCCCATCAGGAAAGACCCAGAGAACGCATGCTGCAGTATGGGGCGGGCGCCTTGAGCCACGCTGAATTGTTGGCTATTTTACTTCGGACGGGTACACAGCGGGAGTCCGCCGTGCATCTTGCCCAGCGCATATTGAAGCAGGTCGGCAGTATGCGCCAGCTTGTGGATATGAGCATTGAGGAATTAATGGCCATTAAAGGCATCGGCAGTGCCAAAGCCGTTCAACTCAAAGCTGGCATCGAGCTTGGGCAGCGGCTTGTCCGTACCCGAATGGACGAGCCGGTAATTATCCGCAGTCCGCGAGATGCGGCCGAAGTACTTATGGAACAGCTGCGTTATTTGCAAAAAGAACATTTTGTTTGTTTATTTCTAAATACGAAAAATCACATTATTGCTCAAGAGACGCTTTCGATCGGCAGTCTGAACGCCTCCATCGTACATCCGCGCGAGGTGTTTCGTGCAGCCATCAAGTGCAGCAGCGCATCGTTTGTCTGCGCACATAACCATCCGAGTGGAGATCCCACGCCAAGTCCAGAAGATATTTCCCTTACTTCTCGTTTGAAGGAAGCAGGAGAAATTGTGGGTATAGAGGTGCTGGATCATCTGATTATCGGTGACGGGGAATTCGTCAGTTTGAAGGAGCAAGGCTTGATGTAATATAATAGTTGAGATTGACGAAGAAAGGGAGATTACAGCATGTTAGGAAGTTTCACGAAAGACTTGGGAATTGATTTGGGGACAGCAAACACGCTTGTCTATGTCCGTGGAAAAGGAATTGTTGTTAGAGAACCTTCTGTTGTTGCGATCCGTACGGATACGAAAACCATTGAGGCTGTAGGTGAGTCCGCCAAGAAAATGATCGGACGTACGCCGGGCAACATCCGTGCCATCCGTCCGATGAAGGACGGCGTTATTGCTGACTTCGACACGACGGCAACAATGATTAAATATTTTATCCGTCAGGCACAGAAGCAGCGTTCGATGTTTCAACGCCACCCGAATGTAATGGTATG
The DNA here is from genome assembly GCF_018403225.1 of Paenibacillus sp. J23TS9. Lineage (NCBI taxonomy): Bacteria > Bacillati > Bacillota > Bacilli > Caryophanales > Paenibacillaceae > Paenibacillus > Paenibacillus sp. J23TS9. The sequence goes on from NZ_BOSG01000005.1 coordinate 402,772, forward strand.
TGTACCTTCGGGTATTACGGCCGTTGAACAGCGCGCAGTTGAAGATGCAACCAAACAGGCTGGTGCACGTGAAGCCTATACCATCGAAGAACCATTCGCAGCAGCCATCGGTGCTGATTTGCCGGTATGGGAACCGACAGGCAGTATGGTGGTAGATATCGGTGGCGGTACAACAGAAGTTGCCGTTATTTCTCTTGGAGGAATTGTAACTAGCCGCTCCGTGCGGGTAGCCGGTGATGAAATGGATGAATCGATCATTCAATACATCAAACGCCAGTATAACCTGATGATTGGTGAAAGAACCTCGGAATCGCTTAAAATGGAGATTGGCTCCGCACTTCCTTTGGAACAGGTGGAGACCAGCGAAATTCGCGGTCGTGACCTGGTGACAGGATTGCCAAAGACCATTACGATCACATCTGATGAAATCAGTGAAGCCCTTTCTGACACCGTGAATGCCATTGTAGAAGCTGTAAAGGTTACGTTGGAGAAATGCCCACCGGAACTGGCAGCAGATATTATGGACCGTGGTATCGTACTTACAGGCGGCGGAGCTCTGCTGCGCAATCTGGACAAGCTGCTTGCCGAAGAAACAGGCATGCCTGTCATTGTGGCTGAGAATCCACTGGACTGCGTTGCAATCGGTACAGGCAAGGCGCTTGAGAACATTCATCTGTTTAAATCCCGCAGCAGCTCTGCCGTACGCTCCAAACGCTAAGGCTGATATGATGTGGGTCAACCCCTGATAATGGGAGAGAAATCAGTAGAGTTAGAGGGTGTTGAAACTGTTTAAGCTGCTTGGCAACAAACGCTTATTTGTGATTTTGATAGCCCTTGTCATGTTTATCGCGCTGATGGGTTTCACGCTCGGTCCCAGGGCAACACTATCCTGGCCCGAGAAGTTTCTCAGAGACACTGTCGGCTTTGCCCAGAATATATTTTATAAGCCCGCTGGCTATGTAGCGGGCTTGTTTAAAGATATCGGCAATATGCGCGATACGTACAAGGAAAATGAGAAGCTGAAAATTGCGTTGGCTCAGTATACACGTGAAAAGGCCAATTATAATTTCATGGAAGAAGAAAATAAGTCGCTCAAGGAGTCGCTTCACTTCACGAAAGCCCAAATGGAGAAGTTCGATTACAGCTATCATATTGCGCAGGTCATCAGTGTGAACTCGGACACCGTGAACCGTTCCCTGGTGATCGACCTTGGTGAACGTGATGGTGTTAAGGTCGGCCAGTCGGTGATTTCTATTAAAGGACTTGTGGGTGTGATCAGTCATGTCAGCAATTTTACATCTACTGTAAAGCTGATTACGACGATGGATGCGAAGGACCCGAACTCCAACGGAATTGCAGCGACATCGATGAATAATCATCAGACTTTTGGTATTATTGAGAGCTATGACGATGCAACTCAAATGCTCTTGATGACTCAAATCAAGCAAACAGACCCGATTAAAAAGGACGACATGATCGTGTCATTGGGAGATACAGATAAGTATCCACGCGGCTTGATTATCGGCAAGGTGAAAAGTGTTCAGGAGAGCAAATTCGGTAAAACGAAGACAGCAACGATTGAGCCTGAGGCGGAATTCCAGGACTGGAAGCAGCTGTTCGTCGTCTTTACTCCGGAGGTTCAGCAGTAATGATGGTGCGCAAGCAAGTTTTAGTCCTGCTGCTGTTTCTTCTGTTTATTATTGAAGGGACAATCATTCCGTGGCTGCTGCCCGTCTCCTGGCAAAATGTCATCATGCCGAATCTGGTTTTTATCGTTTTGTTATTTGTATCCGTATATCATCATCGACACACAGCACTCGTTCTCGGCATTATATTCGGTATGCTCCATGATGTGGTTTTTTATGGAGAAATGATCGGCACTTATTCCCTCGTTATGGGATTTTCAACTTACATTATGGGATTTATTTTTCGGGTTCCACGGGCTCCGATGCCGCTTATGATGACTGTGGTGATTTTGGGCAGTCTGCTATTTGATAGCATGCTGTTTGCCATTTACCGGGTGTTCTCGTTAACGCAGGTCTCCTATGACTGGAATCTCCTGCATCATATTCTACCCGATCTCGTTGTCCATTTTGTGTTCGGGCTTATAATCTATGTTCCTCTCCGGAAGCAGCTTGAAAAGATTGCAAGACGGGAGAAAAAAGAGAAGGCGGCGTAATCCTCACCGCCATTTTTCTTTTCCAGCAGGAACTTCGCCATCCGAAGACGAAATGTAATGAGATAGGGGGGACAGGCATGGCAGTGAAATCGAATCATGTCACGATCAAGGGCATCAAAGATGGCCTGGTATTCCTGCTTGACGATGAATGTGAATATGATGAACTGTTGAGTGAGCTCCGGTACAAATTGGAGCACAGCCATCAAAATATTTTGACCGGCCCCATTATTCATGTGGATGTAAAGATGGGTTCAAGGCGCATTACGGAAGATCAGAAGCAAAACATGCTCGATATTTTAAAACAAAAGGGAAATTTGCTCATCCGCTCTGTCGAATTCCCTGAATCGGAGCCGGAGCAGGCTCCCGTCTATGCGATTATGAGCGGTATGGTGCGCTCTGGACAAGTGCTGCGCCATAATGGAGATTTGCTTTTTTTGGGAGACGTGAACCCGGGAGGCAGCATTCTATGCACGGGTGACATTTATATACTGGGTGCTCTGCGGGGGATGGCGCATGCAGGGCTGGAAGGCAATGAAGAAGCTATTATCGCTGCATCCCATTTTGCCCCGACACAGCTTCGGATTGCAGAACAAATCAGCCGTCCACCCGATGAATGGGAAACGCGTGAAACCAATATGGAATTCGCATTTTTGCAGAATGGAGCCATGCAAATCGACAAGATCAGCAACATTGTAAGGATACGGCGTGATTTTAACGTGTTTAAAGGGGTGTAGCACATGGGAGAGGCTATTGTCGTTACTTCCGGTAAAGGCGGTGTTGGGAAAACCACCACATCGGCGAATATCGGGACTGCGCTTGCGCTGCTTGGCAAGAAGGTCTGTCTGGTGGATACGGACATTGGCCTGCGCAATTTGGATGTGGTCATGGGTCTGGAAAATCGGATCATCTACGATTTATGTGATGTTGCGGAAGGACGCTGCCGTTTGAATCAGGCGCTTGTAAAAGATAAACGTTTCGATGAGCTGTATATGCTGCCGGCCGCCCAGACGAAGGATAAAAACGCCGTGTCGCCAGAGCAGGTCAGAGATATTATACTTGAACTGAAAAAAGAGTATGAGTATGTAATTATCGACTGCCCGGCGGGGATCGAGCAAGGATTCAAGAATGCCATCGCCGGCGCGGACAAGGCTATTGTCGTGACAACGCCTGAAAATGCCGCTGTTCGTGATGCCGACCGGATTATCGGTCTGCTGGAAAGCTCCTCTGTGGAATCTCCGAAGCTGGTCGTTAATCGTATCCGTCCGAATATGGTGAAAACGGGGGATATGCTGGATATTGAAGATGTACTCCAGGTTCTGAATATTGATCTGATCGGTATCGTACCTGATGATGAGTATGTTATCAAAGCCGCAAACAGCGGAGAGCCAACGGTGATGAATCCCGACTCGCGGGCAGCCATCGCTTACCGCAATATTGCCCGTCGTATTCTGGGAGATACGGTGCCTCTGATGCATCTGGATCAGAAAAAGGGCATGTTCTCGAAATTTAAAAAGCTATTTGGCATGGGTTGACCTAAATGCCTGAAGCCGCTGCTATCTAGCAGCGGCTTTTTTAAATTGTAGAATTATTAGTTTTCAGTGGGCCTGTATAATAGGGCTTCAAATCAGGTTAAGTTACATCATACAGAAATTTTTTGTCCGGCACAGCCGTAAACGCCGTTACTCATCTCAGACTGACAAAGGAGTGATCCGGAATGCTTGGAATACTTGCATCCATTTTTATTATTCAAATTGTATATGTCTCTTTTTTTACATTGCGTATGATCTTGACGCTGAAAGGCCAGAAGTATTTGGCCGCGGTTCTCAGCATGTTCGAAATTACTATTTATGTGCTTGGCCTCAGCATCGTCCTTAAATATGTGAATCAACCGATCAGCCTTGTGGTTTATGCCGTCGGTTATGGGCTTGGAGTTTTGGTTGGTTCTTGGATTGAGGGACGGATTGCGCTTGGATATATCACTATGAAGGTTATTCTTAATGATCCGGAGAGCGGTATGGCCAATGTTCTGCGCGATAACGGATACGGAGTTACCTCATGGATTGGGAGTGGCCGAGACGGTCATCGGCTGGTGTTCGAGGTTTTGGCGAAGCGTAAAAATCAGAAAAAGCTGTACAACATGATTCTCGAGCTGGATCCAAAGGCCTTTATCGTTGTCACAGAGCCGGTCCAGCTTCATGGAGGATTTTGGACCCGCGGCACTAAAAAATAATATTTATGTTTCATCCCTAGGCAAAATGGGTAAATGTATAAAACATATTATTGCAGGTATACAGTCCTAGTCTTAAAGGGGTTGTTGCCTGCATACGCATTTTGCATATTATCCATTTGGGCTAGGAGAAGCAGCTGAATGCTTCATAAAGGGCAGCAGCATGATTTCTCGTAGATATACAAGAACGGGGTGTTTGCGCATGAGAGCGCATACTTACTTGTATATGAACATGGGCTTGCAGGCTTGGAATGTTTCGGATGGATGGCATGGATATTATAGGGTGATTGCACAGTTTGGAAAGCTACATGCATATTAAGGTGGAATTTAAGGTATGTAAGTTAATGCCGTAACGGAGATTTTTGACTTGAATTTGTTAATACCCTCAGGCCTTCCTCTTTGATCGTTTTTCCAACCCTTATCAATGCGCTTAATCCCATTCCATTAATCTTTGAGAGCCATCTTACTTAGTTTTATTTCCGTTCCTACATAACAAGGCTGTCGCCTTCCCTTGACTCTGGCATCACATATTTCTTTCAGCAGTTTTTTGGTTCCCCGATGGATGATTTGCCAAATGCTCCGCATAATATGGATACTGCTTGCAAAGGGGCGATTGAATGATAGTACTGGAGCATGTGAACAAGGTTTATGATAATGGCTTTCACGCATTGAAAGACATTAATCTCGAATTCAAAGAGGGGGAAATTACTGTCCTTATTGGGCCAAGCGGCTGCGGCAAATCGACAACGATGAAGCTGATTAACGCGCTCAATACGTCCTCATCAGGCAAGGTGCTGATCGATGGTAAGGATATCTCAGGATTGAATCCGGTTGAACTGCGGCGCAATATCGGCTATGTCATTCAAAGTGTCGGCTTGTTTCCGCATATGAATATCTCCAAGAACGTGGGTGTTGTTCCGCGTCTGAAAAAGTGGGATAAAGACAAAATCGATCAAAAGGTCAATGAACTGCTGGATATGGTTGGTCTGGATCATACGATATACAGCAACCGTTATCCATCGGAGCTTAGCGGTGGACAGCAGCAGCGTGTGGGCGTTGCGCGCGCACTTGCGGCTGATCCTGACATCATACTGATGGACGAGCCGTTCTCCGCATTGGACCCCATCAGCCGCGAGCAGCTGCAGGATGAGCTGATCCGGCTTCAGCAGGACCTTCATAAAACAATTATCTTTGTTACGCATGATATGGATGAAGCCATCAAGATTGCGGATACTATCATTTTGATGAAAGATGGCGAAGTGGTACAAACCGGTAAACCGGACACCATTTTGCGTCATCCGGCCAATGATTTTGTCCGTAACTTTATCGGTTCCAAGCGTCTGGAGAACGAGAATGAAAGTATCTATGAAATCCCGCTTGTGGATGAAGTGATGATTACCAACCCGGTAACTGCCTTCCCGGGCAGGGGACTTGCGGAAGCCATCAAGATGATGGAGATGAAGCGGGTTGATTCGCTGCTGATTGTGGATCGCAACAAACAGTTGCAGGGCGCGGTTTCTATCTATCGAGTACTTGACCAGTACGGTGAGGAAGGCAAAACCGTGGCGGATGTTATGCATCCGGTTCGTTATTCCGTTGCTTCCGGAAGTACGCTTCCGCAGGCAATCGAAATTATGGACAGCCATCAGCTGAGCAATCTCCCTGTAATAGACAGTAATAACCGATTCCTCGGGTTAATTACAAGAGGCAGTGTAGTTAAACATTTGGCCGAAGTATATCCTACCATGGTCCCTCCGCTGCTGAACGGAGAGGATGAGTGATATGAATGCATTCTGGAGCTTTATCACGGAACGTTATCCGGATATTCTGAAGGCTCTGCAGGAACATCTCGTTTTGTCGTTCTCTGCAGTGATCCTGGGTACGATTATTGCCGTGCCGGTCGGTATTCTGCTGGTATACAGCCGGGTGGGCTGGATAAACAGTGTTGTATTTTTTATAGCCAATTTGTTTCAAACGATTCCAAGCCTGGCGCTTCTGGCCATTCTGATTCCGCTGCTCGGTATCGGCATGAAGCCTGCCATTCTGGCGCTGCTGCTATATTCCCTGATGCCAATCCTGCGGAACACCTATGATGGTTTTCACTCCGTCGATGAAGGTGTGCTGAATTCCGCCAGAGGGATGGGGTACAGTACGGCACAGACGATTTTGAGAATTCAGCTTCCTTTATCGCTGCCCTACATTATGTCGGGGATCCGAATTACCACCGTTTATATCATCAGCTGGGCAACACTCGCCTCCCTGATTGGCGCTGGAGGTCTGGGCCAGCTCATCGTATCGGGGCTTGGTGTTAACAAGCCGGAGATGATATTTATCGGCGGCATTGGCGCCATCCTGCTTGCTCTTGTCGCTGACGGCTTGCTTGGACTCCTAGAGGGCTGGCTTAGCAGACGCTATCATCAGACACGGGATGCTGCCATATGAGTAGGATCTTTTGGAACCGGCGACCCAGACTGAACAAGGGAGGCGTGATGAAACTGAATAAGCTCAAATGGATACCGATGCTGGTCTGTGCAATTATTCTTACCGGTTTAACTTCCGCCTGTGGTATAAAAAGCGAAGTCACAATCGGTACACAAACCTATACCGAAACTAAGATTCTAGCCGAGATGTACAAGGCTCTTATTGAAGACCGTACCAATCTGAACGTGGACATCATTCCGGATCTGGCATCGAGCTCCCTGGTCATCAATGCGATGAAAAGAGACGATGTACAGATGGCGACTTTATATACAGGTGAAATTTTCAATAACCATTTTCCGATCAGCGGTACCAAAGACCGTAAAGAGGTTCTGAAGGAAGCCCAGGAGGGCTTTCAGAAGCATTATCAGTTCACTTGGATGGAGCCTCTTGGATTTGAAAATACTTATGCATTCACAATAAGAAAAGAGCTTGCAGAATCCAAAGGCTATACCAAGATATCTGATGTCAAAAAGGATATGGCCAATATGAAGCTTGGTGTGGATACAACGTGGCTGGAGAGAAGTACGGATGGATATCCTGCATTTTCCAAGGCATACGGAATCAAGTTTGGCCAGATTTTCCCTATGGAAATCAGTCTGGTGTACAGCGCCGTTGCCAACAAGCAGGTCGACATTGTGCTGGCCTATTCAACAGACTCCAGGCTGAAAGCTTATAATTTGCAGACACTGCAGGATGACAAGCAATTCTTCCCTCCGTATGATGCCAGCCCGGTGCTGCGTTCGGATCTTCTGAAAAAGCATCCCGAAATTAAGGATGCCATAGCGCCTTTAATCGGTCATCTGGATGCGGATACGATGATATCTCTCAATTATCAGGTGGATATTGAGAAGAAAAGCGAGCGTGAGGTTGCCAATGCGTACTTAAAGCAAAAGGGCCTCTTGAAAGGCTAAAGGAGGGTAAGCAATGGAAAGTAAACATTTAACGTTTTCGGACTTTATGTCTTATGTTTCCCGTAACAGCGGCATGCTGTGGGAATATTTCATCCAGCATCTTACGATGGTGGTTATCGGGCTCGGCCTCGCGGTTATCGTTGGGGTGCCGCTGGGTATCCTTTGCTCCAAAAACAAATGGGCTGCCAAGGTCATTTTGTTCATCACGAACATTCTTCAGGTAGTACCAAGCCTGGCCATGCTGGTTGTGCTCATGCTGTGGCTGGGACTTGGAACGAAGACAGTCATGGTGGGACTTTTCCTGTATTCATTGAATCCCATTGCGCGGAACACCTACGTCGGTTTGAAGCAGGTTGATCCAAGTTATCTCGAATCCGGTAAAGGAATCGGTATGAGCGCTTTTCAGCTGCTCATCAAAGTTCGGTTTCCGTTGTCCTTGACTTATATCATGTCGGGATTGCGCATTGCGGCTGTCATCGCAATTGGGGTCGTAACAATCGCACCTCTTGTCGGCGGAGGCGGGCTTGGCCGGGAAATATACGCTGGATTGAACAGCAACAACTCGCTTCGGATCTTCGCGGGTGCGATACCGGCAGCTTTGCTCGCTATCGTGGCGGATATCGTTCTCGGGATATTGCAGCGCAAAATGGATTTGACCAAACGAAAGTCCGGCGCTGCTCCAGCTCCAACCAAAGTGCAAAAAATTCTTTAGTGGCATATTCGGTTCAAAGTCCCTCTTCATGATGAAGTGGGACTTTTTTTTGTCTATCCCCTTACTGCTTATCCATACGACAAGCTCAGGCTTGTTCTAAAACAGAGACATCCCCTCATAAAATAGATTAAAAACAAGCCTCGAAAGGGGATCACTCAATGGATACGAAATCCTCCATCAAACAGCGCAGGGAAGAGAGAATCAGGGATCTTTTGCTAAGTGAGGATCCAGTCGTCAAGCCGATGCCGCAGCCCATTTCGGACACGCCCAAACTCTGGAATAAAGGCAGATTGCCTGAATCACTGATGCCGGAGCCAGATCCGGAGAAATTGTGGAAAAAAGAGAATTCAAAAGGACACGGCCCCTTTCGTCATAAAACACGTTTCGTTTCAGGATTCATGTGGCGGTTATTTTTCAGCGCGATTATATTTGCTCTCATCTGGGGGCTGTTTAAATTTCCTCAGCCTTGGAGTATCAAGGCGCAGGATTATGTGATGCAGTCGCTGAACCGTGAAATGGATTTTCAGGCAGCCGAGGCATGGTACGAGTCCCATTTCGGCAAGGCACCGGCATTCATACCGATTTTCAGGCAAAATCAGATATCCCCGCTTAAAGTAAATGCCTCCAAATCACTGTATCCACCCATCGAGGGCGAGATCGTCCAGGCTTTCGCAGTGGACCTAAAAGGCGTTGAAATTGCACCCAGCAAGGTTTCAAATGTTCCACTTGAGGTGAAGAGTGTAGAAACAGGGCGTGTCATTGATGTTTCAGGTAATGCCGAGACGGGTATAACCGTTACCATTCAGCATACCGGAAAGCTTGTGGCTTCCTATGGTCATTTGGCAGACACCCGACTGCAAAAAAATGACTGGGTCGAAGGCGGTGATGCGGTGGGTCAGCTGAAGGCCGCAGCGGAGGGAGAGACGCCGACCTTATTTTTTTCCTTGAAAGAGGACGGTGATTACGTGGACCCGGCGGGCGTGATCCCTATTGATTAATATTCGGGGGATCAAGCTGTCACTGCATCCTTTTTTCGTTATCCTCATGTTGTTTTCCGTCATTACCGGTCATTTTTTAGAATTGATCGTTTTATTTTCTATTGTGTTTATCCATGAACTCGGGCATATGACAGCTGCTCTGCTTTTTGGCGTGCGTATCCGCTCGGTCCAGTTGCTACCGTTTGGCGGTGTAGTGGAAATGGAGGATCACGGGCAGCTGACTGCGTGGAAAGAGATCGGCATTGCGCTCGCCGGCCCGTTTCAAAATGTTCTGATGATCGGTGCGGCGCTGCTTCTGCGTGAGATAATTCCGGGGGACGGAGCCTTTTTGAACTATGTAATTTATGGTAACGCCATGATCGCGTTATTTAATCTTCTGCCGGTTCTCCCTTTGGATGGGGGCAAGGTTGTGCATGCTGCCGCCAGTCTGCTTTTCCCCTATCATCCAACCCTGCTCTGGTCTTCAAGAATCAGCGTTGTATGCAGTATGGGCGTGGTTTTCTTCTCGGTTTTGCCGCTTCTGCAGGGAGAAGGGCGGATACAGCTGAACCTGCTGCTTATCGGTATTTTTCTACTGTACTCCAACTGGATAGATTATCGGCATGTACCATACCGGTTTTCCAGATTTCTCATGAACAGGGAAAATAGATTCGGCGCTGGGGCTCGGGCAGGGGTGTTGGTACAGCCGATCATTGTGGATCAGGCGAAACATTTGGACAATATTTTGCGTCTATTTAAAAGAGAGAATTATCATGTCATTTATGTGATTAACAAGCAGGGCAGCCTTATTGCTATGCTTCCGGAGCAGCGCCTGATTTCGGCTTATTTCGCCGGGCTCCACATATAAATTAATAAATGAAATGAGATCAAAATTTGAATTTGAGCTATAAGCTAAAAAAGGGGATTTCATGGTAAAATGGAATGGAAATGTCTTCTAGCAGGGGTGGAGCCATGAAACAAATGATTGTTCATTATGAATCGAAGCAGACGCAGATGGCCCTCGTGGAGGAAGGCAAACTGGTAGAGTTTGCGATTGAACGCAGCCATAATCACAGTCTGGTAGGGAGCTTTTATAAAGGACGTGTCGTCAATGTGCTTCCGGGCATGCAGGCGGCTTTTGTGGATATCGGTCATAAAAAGAATGCTTTTTTGTATGTGGACGATGTGCTGCATCCCCATCTGGAGAAGCAGCCTAAAGAGAAACCGTCGATTGAGAATCTGCTCCGCGTCGGGCAGGAAGTGGTTGTACAGGTCATGAAGGAGCCGCTTGGTAGCAAGGGTCCGAGAGTCACCACCCATTACTCACTCCCGGGAAGATGGGTTGTGTATATGCCGAATGCCGATTATGTTGCGGTTTCCAAAAAGGTCAGCAAAGAGCATGAACGCAGCCGCCTGAAAATGCTGGGGGAAGAAATCCGGCATGAAGGGGAAGGCATCATCATGAGAACGGTCTCCGAGGAAGAGAATCCGGGCGCAATTGCTGGGGATCTCGATTTGCTTCGTGAGCAGTGGCGGATGATTCAAAAACGCGCAGACGCCAGCGTGGCTCCCTCACTTTTGCATCAGGACCTAAGTATTGTACAGCGGTTTATCCGGGATGTGTTTGATCCGCAGCAGGATGAATTGCAAATCGACAGCGCCAAAGGAGCCAGGGAAGCGGAAATGTTCCTGGAGGAAATTGCACACGGCAGTCATTTGCCTGTTACAGTGTATCAAGGACAAGAACATATTTTCAGAAGCTTTGGCATCCAGGAGCAGATGGAGCGGGATTTTTCGCGCAAGGTCATTCTGGAAAGCGGTGGCTCGATCGTCTGGGACCAAACGGAGGCTCTTACGGTCGTTGATGTGAATACAGGCAAATATATTGGCGGGGACAGCCTGGAGGATACGGTGACGCGCACCAATTTACTAGCTGCGGAAGAGATCGCCAGACTGATCAGACTCCGCGATGTAGGCGGCATTATTATTGTTGATTTTATTGATATGGAGCAGGACCAGCATCGTCAGGATGTGGTGGACAGGCTGGAGGCAGGTATGAGTAAAGACCGTACGAAAAGTCATGTAGTCGGGTGGACCAAGCTGGGTCTGTTGGAGCTGACACGCAAAAAGGTACGCGATGATACGGCTATGCTGTTCGCGAAGCCTTGTGATACATGTGAAGGTACGGGTAAAATAAACCTGTTAGGCATCCATTGACTCGGATAGCTGGGTTATGTTAATATCTATGAGTATGTGTCCGGTATTTATGCTTGTCACATGCTGTAACCGCTCCGGTCGGGTTGAAAAGTGCAGCTTTAGGGCGGCCACCTGGATCAGGCGAGTCTGAGACATGAGGAGGTGCAAGCAAATGTACGCAATTATCGAAACTGGCGGTAAACAATACAAAGTTCAAGAGGGCGACGTATTGTACATCGAAAAATTGAATGCGGGCGACGGCGAAAGCGTGACTTTCGATCGTGTATTGGCCGTATCTAATGACAACGGTTTGGTAGCAGGTACGCCACTGGTTTCCGGCGCAGCTGTAACCGCAAAAGTGGAGAGACATGGCAAAGGTGCAAAGGTTGTAGTATACAAATACAAACCTAAGAAAAACTACCACAAGAAACAAGGCCATCGTCAACCTTACACTAAAGTAACCATCGAAAAAATCCAGGCGTAAGAAGGTGCACTGATTTGATTAATGTGCGCATACTACGTCAAGAGGATGGCAGCATCCATGGCTTTGAGGTAAAGGGACATGCGAACTATGCGAAACATGGTGAAGATATTGTGTGCGCCGGCATATCGACGGTCACGGTCGGAACTGTGAATTCCTTGGAGGCATTAACCGGAACCGTAATGGACAGCAGAATGAATGATGGTTTTTTAAGCGCCTATCTTCCCGTTGACGGGAATGGAAATGCTGAAAGCCAAGCACAACTGCTGCTCGAGTCTATGGTAGTCATGCTGAATTCGATTGCAGAATCATACGGGAAGTATATTCAAATAAAAGAAGTTATTACTCAAAGAAGGAGGTAGACAACATGTTAAAGTTGAATCTTCAATTGTTCGCATCGAAAAAGGGTGTTGGTTCCACAAAGAACGGACGCGACAGCCAAGCAAAACGCCTCGGCGTTAAGCGTGCTGACGGACAAACCGTTACTGGCGGAAGCATTTTGGTTCGTCAACGCGGAACTAAAATTCATCCTGGTACGAACGTGGGCATCGGCAAAGACGATACTTTGTTTGCAAAAGTGGACGGCGTTGTGAAATTCGAACGTTGGGGCCGCGATCGCAAAAAAGTGAGCGTCTACCCTGTTGATGTCGCTCCGGTAGCGGCAGCAGTGGAAGCGTAAGTTGTCTTCACAAAACGGGTTGGATTAACGAGAAGAGCCTTCGGCAGTGCTTGCCGAAGGCTTTTTTTAAATATTTGAGGTCTATATAAGTGCTGTGGCAATATTGCAATTAGGACGCTTTTGAGCAGAATATGGCCTTTCTCCGGGCGATCAAGAGATAAGTTATGGCTGCGGGACAAGAGGATACTGTTTTTTCTTGCAGTTGATAGATGATCTATCAAGGATTGCTGTGTTATACTGGTAATTGATGTAAGAATGATCGGTGATCAGGAACGGGGAGAGGCTATTGAAATCCTGGAAGACCATATTGGCTATATTCGCTATATCCTTAGCTATACCATTATATTTCGTTATACAGGACAAGTCTCTCATCTGGAGTATTGTGCTGGTGATATGGGTGACGGCTGTACTGGCAGGAGGCTTTATGCTAATTATCCGCCGTCATGAGCAAGAACAGCAGGTATTGCTGCGAAGCTTTGAAGAGGCGGCTATACGGACGCTGAATCACCATCGGCATGACTGGATGAATGACCTGCAGATATTGTACGGTTATATTCAGCTTGGGAAAATTGATAAAGCCGTACATTGTGTGGAAAGAATAAAAGAGCGGATGAATCAAGAAAGCAAAATTTCAAAGCTTGGCATACCGTCACTTGTTTTCTATCTGCAATCGTTCCGGACTTCAAACAGCAATCTGGAGCTTGAGATTGCAGTGGATCATGATATGCAGCTGGATAAGCTGAGTCCACAGGATGGTGTCGACTTGGCTGCTGTGATCATGCAGACGATTCGCGCTTATCAATACAGTGGAAGAGTATCTTGGGGGGATACCCGTAAACTGCTTTTGAGTTTACGTCAGGAAGGTGCGGATATTATCGTGAGCTTTGAAGAAGATGGATCCATGGGAGATCCGGAAATGCTGAAGCAGCAAATTTATAATGTGGTACAAGGCAAAAAAATGAAAGCGGAGCAGCTCCATCCCTCCCAGGCTTCGTTTCAATTGCGTGTGCCGTGTGAGTCATGAGGAAGGTGAAGTCATGTTTGTAGATAAAGCGAAGATTTACGTTAAAGGCGGCGACGGAGGTGACGGGCTAGTGGCCTTTCGCCGGGAGAAATACGTCCCTGAAGGTGGACCTGCCGGCGGTGACGGCGGAAGAGGCGGAGATATCATTTTCCGCGTTGACGAGGGTCTGCGTACGCTGATGGACTTCCGTTACCAGCGGCATTTTAAAGCCCAGCGCGGCGTGAAAGGCCGGAACAAGAGCCAGCATGGTGCGAATGCAGAAAATATGATCGTACGGATTCCGCCAGGAACCGTTCTGATTGATGATGATACAGGCGAGGTAATCGCGGATATGGTTCGACACGGCCAGCAGGTCGTTGTAGCTCGCGGTGGACGCGGTGGGCGTGGTAATACCCGTTTCGCTACGCCTAACAATCCAGCTCCTGAGATTGCTGAAAATGGTGAAGAGGGCCAGGAGCGTTATCTAGTTATGGAACTGAAGGTCATGGCTGATGTAGGCCTCGTAGGCTTCCCGAGTGTCGGGAAATCTACTCTGCTGTCTGTGGTTTCTGCTGCAGAGCCTAAAATCGGCGCTTACCATTTTACAACGATCACTCCGAATCTTGGTATGGTCGAAGCAGGAGATGGCCGGAGCTTTGTCATGGCTGATTTGCCTGGACTGATTGAGGGTGCCCATGAAGGCGTGGGTCTGGGACATGAATTTCTGCGGCATGTAGAACGTACGCGGATCATTATCCATGTCGTCGATATGGCTGGATCCGAAGGCCGTGACCCATTCGAAGACTGGGTGAAAATCAACGATGAGCTTAAGCTGTACAATGCCGCTCTCGCAGAGCGCCCACAGATCGTGGCTGCGAATAAAATGGACATGCCTGAAGCTGAGGAAAACCTTGCAATGTTTCGTGAACAAGTTCAGAAACTGCGACCTGACATCGAGATTATGCCGATTTCTTCTCTTACGCGTCAAGGCGTTCAGGAACTCCTTTACCGTACGGCAGATATTCTTGACGCCATTCCGGAAGAGGTTCATATCGAAGAAGTGGCCGAGACTACGGAGAGAAAAGTATACAAGCTGGACAAGAAAGACGATAACAATGCATTTACCATCACAAGAGATAATGAGGCATATGTCGTACACAGCGTGAAGATTGAAGGAATGCTGAAGAGAATTCAGATGAATTCGCATGAGGCTATTCAGAAGCTTGCGCGTACGATGCGTCATATGGGCATTGATGATGAGCTGCGTAAACGCGGCGCGGTTGAAGGAACGATCGTCCGTATCGCCGACTTCGAATTTGAGTTCGTGGAAGGCAGCAGTTACTATTAAAATGAGGAGCCGTTTAAGGTGCAATAAGCACCCTGGACGGCTTTTTTTCTTAAAAACAAAACGTAAGCGCTTCCTTGTAACTCTTCCGTACAAAAAGGCTTAAATCTATTGACCCGTCCGAAACATTTCTTTATAATGTCCACTATATAAAAACATCAGTCTTTGAGGAGAGGACGTTCGTGAAAGAACGCTATTATTTGGTCCGTGAGGATATTTTACCTGAAGCCGTGGTTAAAACCATGCAGGTAAAGCAGCTGCTTGCGGCCGGTGACGCGAAGACGGTGCATGAAGCTGTGGAACAGGTTGGAATGAGCCGCAGCGCATTTTACAAGTATAAGGACGGTATCCATCTGATTAACCAGTTGGAAAGAGAGCGTATTGTTACAATTTCCATAGACATGGAGCACCGCTCTGGAATGCTGTCCAAAGTATTAAGTCTCGTTGCTGGCTTTGGCGGGAACGTACTGACGATTCACCAAAGTATCCCACTCCAGGGAATTGCGAATGTCGTGATATCCGTTGAGGTTTCCAGAATGAGCGATGAGCTTGGAGATATGCTGGAAAACCTGCGGGATTGCGCTGGTGTCAAACGTGCAAATCTCATCGGTCAAGGCTAGAATGAAATGAATATAGAATGTAACGTATGAAACAGGAGGTAAGGGAATGAAGCCGGTAAAAGTAGGGTTATTGGGACTTGGCACCGTAGGTACGGGAGTCGTAAGGATTGTGGAAGGACATCAGGAAGATTTGAGCAGCCAGGTCGGTTCTCCAATTATCATTGAGAGAATCGCTGTGAAGAACAGCGACAAGATCCGCAGCATCAACGTGGACAAGAGCAAGCTGACAGAAGATCCATGGGAAGTCATCCGTGATCCGGAAATTGATGTGGTCGTTGAGGTCATGGGCGGCGTTGAAGATACAAAGGCATATATTCTGGAAGCTTTGGAACGCGGCAAGCATATCGTAACCGCAAACAAGGATCTGATGGCTCTGCATGGATCGGAAATTTTGGCCAAGGCACAAGAAAAGCAATGCGATGTTTTCTATGAGGCCAGCGTAGCCGGCGGCATTCCAATTATACGGACTTTAATTGAGGGCTTTTCGTCCGACCGCATATTGAAAATCATGGGGATCGTGAACGGGACAACGAACTTTATTTTAACAAAAATGAGTCAGGAAGGCGCTTCGTACGGGGATGTGCTTGAAGAGGCGCAAAAGCTTGGTTATGCGGAAGCGGACCCGACCTCGGATGTGGAAGGACTGGATGCAGCCCGTAAAATGGCGATTCTCGGTACGCTGGGCTTCCGCACCAATGTGGAGCTGAAGGATGTCAGTGTACGCGGTATCTCTCAAGTATCAAAAGAAGATATCACGTATGCCAAGCGTCTAGGATATGAGATGAAGCTGCTGGGCATTGCCGACCGGGAAGATGATCATGTGAGCATCAGCGTTCAGCCGACCATGGTACGCAAAGGACATCCGATTGCTTCCGTAAATGGCGTATTTAACGCGGTTTATGTGTATGGTGAAGCTGTAGGCGAAACGATGTTCTACGGTGCTGGTGCGGGCGAGATGCCAACGGCTACTTCAGTTGTGGCGGATCTGGTCGCGGTGATCAAGAATCTGAAGCTCGGTGTGAACGGCCTGAAGGCTATCGTCCCTTACAAGCCGAAGAAGCTGAAGAACGACGAGCAAATCTCGTTTAAAAATTTCATTTTGCTTCATGTGGATGATAAGGCAGGTGTCCTGGCAAGAATCACCCAGGTGTTCGCCGAATTTGGAGTCAGTCTGGAATCGGTGGTCCAGCAGCCGAATGAATTAAATCCGGAAGCAGAAATCATCATCGTCACTCATAATGCCACCAAATCGAGCATGGACAAAGTGCTGCAGCATTTCGAAGGACTTCAGGTCATCCGTAAAATCAAGAGTGTATACCGCGTGGAGGGATAATTCCCTCTGCCTTATCTATAAAGAGAAAAGGAGCCATACCCATGTCATACCAAGGACTACTTCAAAATTACAAATCGTACCTGCCAGTGAATGAAAACACGCCTTTACTTACATTAAAGGAAGGCAACACACCGCTCATCCGTGCGGAGAATCTTTCGGAGGAATTGGGACTTGATCTGTATTTCAAATATGAAGGACTGAATCCTACGGGTTCTTTTAAGGACCGTGGCATGGTCATGGCCGTTGCCAAAGCAATCGAAGAAGGCAGCCGTACCATTATGTGTGCCTCTACCGGTAACACTTCTGCAGCAGCAGCAGCATATGCCGCCAGAGCAGGGTTAAATTGCATCGTACTTATCCCGAACAACAATATCGCGCTCGGCAAGCTGGCTCAAGCGATGATCTACGGAGCGAAGGTAATAGCCATCGAGGGCAATTTTGACCGGGCTTTGGAGATTGTCCGCGAAATTACGGCGAAGCATCCGATCACACTTGTGAACTCGGTTAATCCATATCGCATTGAAGGTCAAAAGACGGCGGCATTTGAAGTTGTCGATCAGCTGGGCAAAGCACCAGACGTGCTGGCTATTCCTGTCGGTAATGCCGGCAATATCTCGGCTTACTGGAAAGGCTTTAAGGAGTACCATGAAGCAGGTAAAGCAGCCTCGCTGCCGAAAATGGTAGGTTTTGAGGCTGAAGGCGCTATGGCAATTGTGAAAGGCGAGCCGATTCTTGAGCCTGAAACGATCGCTACAGCAATTCGGATCGGTAATCCAGCGAGCTGGAAAACAGCGGTTGCTGCAGCTGAGGAGTCAAACGGACTCATCAATTATGTAACGGATGATGAAATTCTGACTGCTTACCGCATGATCGCATCCCGAGAAGGCGTTTTTGCTGAGCCAGCTTCCGCGGCTTCCGTTGCAGGTGTGCTTAAGCTCAAGCGGGAGGGTTATTTCCAAGGCGGGGAAACGGTCGTATGCGTTTTGACAGGGAATGGACTTAAGGATCCAAACGTCGCGCTGAAAACGGTCAATGCTGATCCTCTTGTTGTGCCAGACAACGAAGCAGCTGTTATGGAGGCCATCGCTAGACTGGAAGAGGCCGGAGCATGATAAAACCAGAAGGCGTATGTGTGAGAATTCCTGCAAGCACCGCGAATCTGGGTCCGGGGTTTGATACGCTTGGTATGGCACTTTCAATGTACTCATGGATTGGAATGAAAGGATCTAAGGAAACGGTCATTCATTTATATGGAAACGAAATGGATGGGATTCCAACAGATAAAAGCAATCTGGTGTACAAGGTTGCCCAGATGGTATTTCGCGAAGCTGGAGTACAGGTACCTGAGCTTGAGATATCCATGTACTCCGATATTCCGCTGACACGGGGCCTGGGCAGCAGCGCATCTGCAATTGTCGGTGCGTTGTTCGCTGCGAATGAATTAATTGGGTCGCCACTTTCGAAAGCAAAGCTCTTTGATATGGCAACAGCCATCGAGGATCATCCTGATAATGTCGGAGCCTCGTTGTTCGGCGGGCTCATTACAGCCATATGGGACGGCCTGCATGCGGACTACATCCGCATGGAACCGCATGAGGAGTTGGAGGTGCTTGTCGTTATTCCGGATTTTCAGCTCTCCACCTCTGAGGCGAGAAAAGGACTTCCTGCACAGATCAGCCGGAAGGACGCGGTATATAATATCAGCAGATCTTCTTTGCTGGTAGCCGCCTTGGCCCAAGGCAGATTGGATTTAATCAGCCGTGCAATGTCTGATCGTCTGCATCAGCCTTACCGTGCAGAGCTCGTCCCTGGTATGGCGGAGATCCTGGAAAATGCTGTTGCCCATGGAGCGCTGGGCATTGCACTTAGCGGTGCGGGTCCAACATTACTGGCCTTGGTGGAACGACAATCACAGCGCAAAAAGGAACTGGAGACTTATCTGCTGAATACGATGAAGGCTGAGGGCATTCGTGCTTCTGCAAGCTGGCTGAGCCCTTCGCGTAAAGGAGCTCTGCTGATCGGCAGCATGCCGTCTGGCTCATTTTTGGAAATGATAAAAGGGGAAGTAAAAGCATGAAGCGTATAGCATTATTGCCTGAAGGGTCGGTATCACACGAAGCGGTTGTGCTCCTGTTCGGGGATGAACCAGTAGAACTGGTGTACCATAAGCTGATCTCCGACGTGTTTTTGTCGACGGTGCATGGGAAAACGGAATACAGCGTCATTCCTATTGAAAATACTATTGAAGGCTCCGTGAGTCTTCATATGGATTGGCTCGTCAACGAAGTGGACATTCCGATGCAGATTGAATGGGTATATCCGTCGATCCAGAATTTGATCGGAGACCGTGAAGAGTTTATTACGGAGTCCGGTGAGGTGGATTACACCCGGATTCAGAAAATATTATCCCATCCTGTAGCCATGGCGCAGTGCCAGCAGTTTATCCGCAAGCATGCTCCCCAAGCGGAGCTTGTGAATGCAGGCAGCACCACGGAAGCTGTCGGGATTGTAAAGGATAACCCAGGTATTGGAATGGCGGCCATTGGTACGACGCTCGGCGCTGCCACGCACCAGCTGGATATTTTGGCTGAACGTGTGACAGACCATGATAACAATTACACCCGGTTTATATTGATTGGCAAGGAGGAACTGACGCAGGTCCCACAGCCGGTTAAGCAAATGAAAACAAGCGTCCTGGTTACGCTTCCTGAGGATTTTGCCGGAGCGCTGCATCAGGTTCTAGCTACCTTTGCGTGGAGACGTTTGAACTTATCCCGTATTGAATCGCGCCCTACCAAGAAAAAGCTGGGCAGCTATTATTTTTATATCGATGTCTTGGAATCGGTGGATTCCGTTCTACTGACCGCAGCGATTGAAGAAATCGAGGCACTTGGCTGTCAGGTGCGTGTCCTAGGATCTTATCCAAGCTATACTTATCAGGAATTAATTTCGGAGGTGCTGTAGTTGATGTCAGAGCAATGGATCTATTTGGATGGTGAATACGTAACCAAGGAGAACGCAAAAGTATCAGTTTTTGACCACGGATTTTTATATGGAGATGGAATTTTTGAGGGAATCCGCATTTATGAAGGTAATATTTTTAAATGCGATGAACATCTGGAGCGTCTTTATGATTCTGCAAAATCCATTGATCTTGTCATTCCATTGTCATTCGAGGAAATGCGCGAAGCCATGGCGGAAACGATTCGCCGTAACGATATGAGAAACGGTTATATCCGTTTGGTGGTGTCCCGTGGAGTAGGCAACCTGGGTCTTGATCCAAGACGCTGCCCAAATCCGACGGTGCTCATTATCGTTGAACAGCTTGCCATTTACTCGGATGAGGCTTATTTGAAAGGATTGCGAGCCGTTTCGGTATCCCAGCGCCGCAATCTCCCGGATGCTTTGAATCCGAAGATTAAATCCCTGAACTATTTGAACAATATCCTGGTGAAAATTCAGTCGAATCTGGCTGAAGCGGATGAGGCGATTATGCTAAATGCGCAGGGATATGTGACCGAAGGCTCCGGTGATAATATTTTCTTAGTGAAAAAAGGTGTTGTGTACACCCCTCCATGCTATCTGGGTGCTCTTGAAGGCATTACACGCCTGGCTATTATTGAGTTGTGCGAGAAGCTTGGTTACAAGCTGAAGGAAGAACCGTTCACAATGCATGATGTGTATATAGCAGACGAGGTATTCTTCACAGGTACGGCCGCAGAGGTTATCGCAGCCCGTGAAATTGACGGACGAGTGATTGGTGAAGGCCATGCAGGTCCAATAACGCTGAAATTGCTCGAAGAATTCCGTAAAGCGGTAACTCAGGACGGCTATAAAGTCTGGGAAGCTTAAGAATTCAGCCCGGTTCACGCGCGCATGTTCCCAAAAATCCTTTCATGACAAGCTCATGGAAGGATTTTTTTGTCATAAGGGATGTCATCCGCCTATCCTGTGCATAAGATGTAGTAACGAAGGCGGACGATTTATGCGCCTATAAGAGTTTAGGAGGTATTTGCCGCGTGAAGATACACATTGTGAAAAATGGCGACACTTTATATGAGCTTTCCAAAAAGTATGATATTCCTCTGCAAAAAATCATCGACGCTAATCCCCAAATTTCCGATCCCAATCAGCTGCAAATCGGACAAAAGGTGAAAATACCTGCAGTTCCGGTGCAGGTGCCCAGCAATGATCAAATTATCCATAAGCATGTCGTCAAACAGGGGGATAGCCTCTGGAAGCTGTCGAAAGCATGGGGTGTTTCACTGAAGGAAATGATCGATGCCAATCCCCAGCTCAAAAATCCGAATGCATTGCTGGTGGGGGAGGTTGTGAACATTCCTAAAACGAGTGGGAATTCAAATGCAGACACAAACTCAAATGCAAACACAATCGCGAATGCGAATGCGCATCCCGACAAAGTACTCCCTGGTGGGAAAGCTTATACGGGCCCTAAAGAAGAAACGGCACCGAAGGCCGAGGTTACTGCTCCAATCAACGTGCAGCCTCAGCAGCTTGAAATACCTAACCTTCCACTTCCTAATCTTATGCCCGAAATGTCCCTTCCAAATGTGCCCAATGTCATGCCAAACATACCTAACATTATGCCCGAAATGACGGTACCGAATGTGATGCCAAACATAATGCCCGAAATGGTAAAACCGAATGTGACACCGAATATTATGCCTGAGATGACAATGCCGAATGTCATGCCGAATGTGATGCCTAATATGACGCCAAACGTTATGCCTGAAATGACAGTCCCCAATGTCATGCCTAATATAATGCCTCTTGCAGAAAATAAGCCGATGGCTGTTAAGCCTGTTCATGAGGAGCCTTGCGGATGCGAGGATAATTATGGGGGAGCGCAGCATCCTTTTATGCAGTTCCCAGTGCCAGCCCAGGAAGTAGGATCGTTCTACAATATGCCATGTGATGAAGGTGTTCTTGGAGAACATAGCTACAACAACATGCCTTATCCAGGAAAGACATCGAATTATCCGGGCATTGTAGAGAGTGCCCAAGATGATGATTGCATGCCGAATCAATCTTGGGTAAGTCCTTATTCCCATATACCGGGTGGAGGACAATGGGGAGAGAATCATTGGGAAAATCACCAATCACCTGTAGCTTATGAACCCAATATACAGTCACCAGTAAGCAACCAACCTAATCACGCTTATCATCACAATCAGGTATCTCCTATGTTCTATGAACCGAATATGCAGTCACCGGTAAGCAATCAACCTAATCACGCTTATCATCATAACGATGTGTCTCCTATGTTCTATGAACCGAATATGCAGTCACCAGTAAGTAACCAACCTAATCAACCTTTTCATCATAACGATGTGTCCCCTATGTTCTATGAACCGAATATGCAGTCACCGGTAAGCAATCAACCCAATCAGCCTTATCATCATAGCAACGTGTCCCCTATGTATTATGAACCTGCTGCTTATAATCCTTGTGGTTGTTCAGATGTCTCACCAGCTTATCATGGACCTAATCCGAATTACGTGGATCCGATGTTTAATTATCCAGGAGGATGCCCTCAGTTTGTCTACCCAGCATGGTGCTATCCGTATCCTGCTCCAATGATGGGTAATTATGGAGCGATGCCGAATGCTCAGCTGGGTGCTTACGGCCATGACCCGAATATGCAATTCCATGATCCGAATATGCAATTTCCAGGTTGGGGAGGGATGGGCCATCCAGAATGGGACCGGGCCCAGTCATATGGGTATCCAGAGCAAATGACTCAGCCTGAGCCGGTTTCAGCAGCTAGTGTAAATTCGGCACAAGCTTCAAGTACATCATTTGAAGCTGCGGAGTCTAATGAAGAGGTTAAAGTAGAATCCACCAAACAGGTAAAAACACTTAGCAGCACCAAGAATAGCGCCAAAGCTACTCGTGAAAAAGCAGCACCCCAGAAATCCAAAAAACAAGGTTCTTCTTTAAAACGGAAGAATCCTTGGATTAAAGGTTGAACCAAAAGTATATGGTGTAGAAAAGCAGACATACTTTTTATGTCTGCTTTTTCGTGTACATAGAATGGATTCTTCATAAATTAATTTAAAAATAAGCTTGCTATTTAACTGAATAATATGTTATATTATTATTCCGGCCAAGAAATCTACTAAATGCCGAACGGTTTTGAGAGATAAAGAAAAAAAGCTTGCAAATCTCGAAAGACCATGATATATTATAAAAGTTGCCGCTGAGATGCGGTGATGAACGAAAGAAAGAATTTGATCTTTGAAAACTGAACAACGAGTGAGATACAGACCTTGCTTGCAAGGTCGACCGCGAAGCAAATTGGTTCAAGCCTTCTGGCTGAATGATTTGTTGAGCAAAAATGAGATTAACATTAATGAATATTTTGATTAGCATTGCTTAATTCAAAATTTCATTATATCTCGTCAGTTTCAAAATGAGCTATCAACTTTCTTGGAGAGTTTGATCCTGGCTCAGGACGAACGCTGGCGGCGTGCCTAA